>NZ_CABPRH010000006.1:0-259198 GCF_902410085.1 Haloferax sp. KTX1
GGTCGACGGGCGGGAGGGCGTCGGGGCCGACTTTGTCGGCGTAGGTCTCGACGTGCGAGACGGTCGGCGCGCTGTCGAGGTGTTCGTCGTCGATGCGTGCGGGGTCAAGTTCGTAGAAACACTCCTCGTCGCGGAGCCGCGGGACGGCCATGTAGACGGTCTTCCCCTCGCGGAGCGCCCGCCGCCTGACGGGGAGTTGCGGGGCGTCAGGGTTGGCTTTCACCGCGTCGGCGTCGGCCCACTCGGGCGTCGCCGCGAGTCGCTCGGCGGCCGCGTTCGCGTCGGCGAAGTTCGGGATGCGGCCGTGCGGCGGGAAGGGGAACCGGGCCGCGCCCGACGATTCGAGGTCGTCCCACACCGTCGTTCGGAGCGTCGCTTTGTCCATCGCGTCGCCGTCGCGTACTCGCGGCGGGGAGATATTTCCCCCGCTCGGGCCGCGAGCGGTTCCCGTCGTCGCGCGGGCGGTGAGTCGCTACGAGAAGTCGGCCGCCGACTGCGACAACAGCACCTTCCGCAGGACGGTGTCGGCCCCGCGGCGGACGCGCTCGGAGGCGGCCTGCGGGCTGATTCCGAGTCGGTCGGCCACCTCGTTGAGCGTGGTCTGACGGGGGACCTCGAAGTAGCCCTCCGAGACGGCAGTGACGAGCGCCTCCTGTTGCTCGCTGGTGATGTCGAAGTTGTAGACGCCCGGCTCCCCCTCCGAGAGGGTGTAGATGCGCTCGACGTGGAACTCGATGCCCTCGTCCTGACAGCGGTTGTGGAACGCGGTCAGGCCGGTGTGGTCGTTGAACCGGAGGCGGAACAGCCACGGGTCGTTGCCGTGGGCTTCGAGAATCGTCGCCTCGCTGTCGGTGAGAATCCGGGTCAGACTCGACGGGGTATCGCCCCAGTTGACCTTGTACAGCACTCGGTCTTCGATGCGGGCGACCGCCGTCAGGTCGTCGACGATGCGGTTGTGTCGGACGGCGCGTTCGAACGCCTCGAAGTCGGTGCCGTGCGCCCAGAAGAACGGCATGACCTCACCGCCGGTCGGGACGACGCGCTCTAGCTCGATGTGGACGCCGTTCGACACGGCGGTGACCCTCCCGAGGTCGAAGCTCTCCGAGTCGATCGTCAACTCGACGATTACGGCCATTACTGGCTCTCCTTTCGTAGCCGCTGTATTGAACTCTCCCGTCGGATTACTATCACGAAACGCGCCCCGAACGCGGTCGGTGAACGACCAGTGCGCATCACGTTCAGGAGCGGTTCGACCGACGGCGGCCGTCTCTGTCCACGTTCGGTTCGCACGCGCGTCACGTTGCGTTCCGAATGCGGTACTTCAATGACCGGACTGTGAAAGCAGAAAGGGAATGGGGGCTTGCTAACTATGACCCCTCGGGGACGTAGTTGTGAACGCACACAGACAACGACAGCCGTCCGCCGTTCGACCGCGTCGTGACGGCGCGGAGGCGTACGGACGTGTGATTGACGGGTCGCGCTCTCGACGGTACCGGTATCGGGTGGTGTTCACCGGGTGCCCGGAGCGGGGCCGTTCGGCGGCTCGCGGGAGGCGCGTTACCTCGGCGTCTCGCGCCCGTCGCGCGACGCCAGTTCGGTCTCGACGGAGGCCGAGCCGATGGTAGCCGCAACGTCCCCTCGACTCGACGAGGCGCTCGACGCCCTCGGAAACGTCCATCGGCGACGGTTGCTGCTGGGCCTTCGCCGACGGCGACGCGCGCGCCTCGACGCGGCGACGCGGGACGCGGCCGTTGGTGGCGGCCGCGACCGCGACCGCCTGAAGGTGGAACTGTTCCACGTTCACCTGCCGAAACTCGCCGACGCGGGCTTCGTCGAGTGGAACCGTCGTCGCGGTTCCGTCGCGCGCGGCCCTCGATTCGACGAAATCGAGCCGCTGTTGCGACTCCTCGACGAACACGCGGGCGAGCTCTCGGCCGGCGGCTGTGACTGACGCGGCCGCCGCATTCACGCGTCGTCGGCGAGTCGTCGTGGGGGCGACTCGCCCGGAGACGTGTTCTTTTCGACGGTGACGCCGCCGGCGGTGAGCCCATTCCGCCCACCTTATCCGTCGCGGTGGCGAACCACGGGTATGTTCGAAGACCGACCGGACCGCGACGAAATCGTCCTCGTCGGGCGGTCGAACGTGGGGAAGTCGACGCTGATGCGAGAGCTGACGGGTCACAGCAAGTTCACGACGGGCAAGAAGCCCGGCGTCACCCGCAAACCCAACCACTTCGACTGGAACGCGGAGAAGTTCATGTTCACCGACCTCCCCGGGTTCGGCTTCATGTCCGGCGTCGACCGCGACACCCGCGAGGCCATCAAGACCGACGTCGTCCAGTACATCGAGGAGCACGCCGACGACATCCTCGCGGCGGTGCTGGTCGTCGACGGGAAAAGCGTCATCGACATCATCGACCGCCACACCACCGAGGACTCCATCCCCCACGACGTGGAGATGTTCTTCTTCCTCGACGAACTCGACATCCCGACCGTGGTCGCGGTCAACAAGATGGACAAGGTCGACGACCGCGACGAGCGGCTGAACGACCTCTGTGACCGCCTCGGGCTGTTCCCGCCGTGGAAGCAGTGGCGGAACGTGGTCGCGCCCATCACGGCCAAGCGCGGCGACATCTCGCACCTCGAAGACGCCCTGCGGTCGCACCTCCACGAGCAGGGCCGCGACGACCTGTTCAAGTTCCTCTGAACGAGGCGCTGACGCGCCGGCGCACCGCCCGCTGCTCGGACCGCCTCGCCTTCACGCCACGCGGTTCGTGAGCGGGTCGCCGGCGGCTATCTTCTCGACGTTCTCTCCCACGAGCGCCGCGATGTCCTCGTGGTACTTCCCCGTCGCGGCGCTCACGTGCGGCGTGACGAGCACCTCGTCGAACTCCCACAGCGACGACGCCGCGGGCAGCGGTTCCGTCTCGAACACGTCGAGCGCCGCGCCCGCGATGTCGCCGCCGTCGAGCGCCGCCACGAGGTCGTCCTCGTCGACGACGGGGCCGCGCGCGACGTTCACGAGATAGGCGTCCTCGCGCATCGCGTCGAGTTCCGGCGCGGCGACCATGCCCTCTGTCTCCGCGGTCAGCGGCATCGCCAGCACGACGAACCGGGCGTCGGCGACGGCCTCGTGAAGCCGGTCGGGGGTGAACACCGTCGAGACGTGCTCGACCGGGTCGCCGGAGCGCCGGACGCCGACGACGTCCATCCCGAGGGCGGCCGCGCGGTCGGCGACACCCCGCCCGAGAGTTCCCAGACCGACGACGCAGACGCGCTCGCCGTCGAGGGTGAACGGCTCCTCGTAGCTCGGGAGGTCCCACTCGCGGTCGCGCTGGGCGTCGCGGTAGGCGTGGAGGCGGCGGGCGAGCGTCAGCATGTAGGCGACGACCGTCTCGCCGACCGTGGTCCCGTGGACGCCGGTGCTGTTCGTGAGGGCCGTGCCGGCCGCCTCGTAGTCGGCGACGGGGAACTCGTCGTAGCCGGCGCGGACGCAGTGGACCCAGTCGGCCCCGACGAAGGCGTCTCTGTGGCCGAACGTGGCGACCGCGTCGCCCGGCCCGAACTCCTCGCCGTCGCCGACGCGCTCGACGGGCACGCCGCGGCCCGAAAGCGCCTCGACGAACAGCCCCGGCGGCATCACGCGACCGACCGACTCGTCGACCGCGATGCGTTCGATGTGCATGGCCGAGGGGTCGCGGCGGCCCACGAAGGAAGTTGCGCCTTCGGCGCGGGTGTCCGGTTTCGGGCGGCCGACGAGCGCCCGCCCGGTCACAGCGGGTGGCCTGCCGCGAGAAGCGCGCACGCGACGCTCCGGGGTGAAGTCGGTTCGGTGTAACGGGAGGCGCGTCGTCAGTAGTTGGTGGCTCGGATGAAATCTATCATCACAAGGGGCTGAGTGGGGGTAACCTTCGTCATCGCCACCGAGTCGGAGTCCGGGGCGGACGCTCAAGAATCCACCCTTTTGGCCCCGCCGGGCGGCGGTCATTGCCCCGGTTCCTCTGCTCCCGTCTCAGTCGTTCCGCGCCGCCAACGCGGCGTGTTCGGCCGCGACCGCACCGATTTCGCCCGTGCCCAACGCGCCGTCCTCGGTGACGACCCCCGCGACAAGGTCCGCGGGAACGACCTCGAAAAGCGGGTTTGCGGTCTCGATGGCGGCCTCGCCGTCGTACAGCGCGCCGGCGTCCTCGCCCACGAAGCGGTCGTCGCCGCGGACCTTGTCGCGGGCGCAGACGGCGAAGACGGGCACGTCGGCGCGGGCGGCCGCGAGCGCGACGGGGAGGCTTCCGACCTTGTTGACGACGCCGCCGGACGCGAGCACCGAGTCGGCTCCGAGGAAAACGGCGTCGACTCCCCCGCCCGCGACGAGTCCGGGGAGCGCCGCGTCGGTGGTCAGCGTCGCGTTTAGTCCGCCTCGGGCGAGTCGCTCCGCGACGCCGACGCCCTCGCCGCCCGGTCGGGACTCGGCGACGAGGACGGCGGCTTCGGCGACCGCCGCGGCTTCGAGCGCCGCGAGGACCGTCCCCGACCGCGAGAGCGTGGCGAGTCGGTCGTAGCCGCGGTCTCCGATGAGTTCGGCGGCGCGGGCGGCCGCCGCGCCGTCCGCTTCGGCAGCGTCATCGATGGCGGTTTCGGCGCGGCGGCGGACCGATTCCGGGTCGGGCCCTGACTCCGCCATCACGCGGTTGACGCGGTTCTCGACGGCGGCCATGCTCGGGCGGGCGTCGCGGAGTCGCCGGGCGACCGACGCGAGCGCGTCCCGCGAGTCCGCCTCGGCGGCGGCGTCGCGAAGCACCTCCAGCGCCCGGAGCGAAATCCACGCCGACCCGTGGGTCTCGTCCTCGGCGACGGTCTCGACCCCGGGCGCGACCCGGCGGTAGGCCGCCCACAGTCCGGGGACCGCCTCGCGCTCCCGAATCGCGGTCGGGTGGACCCACTCGACCGCGGCGAGTTCCTCGTTGGTGTCGACGTCGCGGCTCCCCGCGTCGAACAGGAACGGGTGGACGGTCCACTCGCGTCCCTCGTCGGCGACGGCGAGGGGTTCTCCGGCACGGACGAGGTCGGCGTCGGCCTCGCGGACGCCGACCTCCTCGGCGAGTTCGCGCCGGGCGTCGCGCTCGGCGTCGGCGGGGTCGCCCTCGACGTAGCCGGAGACGCCGGCCCAGCGGCCCTGATACGTTCCGACCGCCTCGCTCCGGCGAGCGAGGAGGACGCGCCCGCCGTGTCGGAGGAAGACGGTGACGACGTGTGGCATATCCTGACCTACGTCGGCGACTGACAAAACGACTATTCAGGCCGGTCGCGTGGTATCGGTATGCGACTCGCTATCCTGAGCGACACGCACGTTCCGGGGCGGGCCGACGGGATTCCGGACTGGGTCGAAGCCCGCGTCCGCGAGGCCGACCTCGTGATTCACGCGGGCGACTTCGACTCGCCGGACACGCTCGCCCGCCTGCGCGACCTCTCGGCGCGGTTCGTCGGCGTCCGCGGGAACGTCGACCCGCCGACCATCGACCTCCCGTTCGTCGATATCGCGGAGGTCGACGGGCTCACGTTCGTCGTCACTCACGGCACGGGCACGCGGACCGGCTACGAATCCCGCGTCGCCGACGCGGTCAGAGACGCCGCGAGCGACGGCGCGGTCGGCGTCGCGGGGCACATCCACGAGGTGGTCGACGAGACGGTCGACGGCGTCCGCGTCCTCAACCCCGGCACCGCGACGGCGGCGAACCCGGGCGACGACGCGACCATGATGGTCGGCACGGTCGCCGACGGCTCGCTGTCGGTCGAGGTCGTTCGCGACGACTGAGGCGCGCGCCGCCCGCCCCCGAACCGACCCTTCCCGCTCGCCTGCGATACCGGCCCGGTTCGCCAGCATCCCGTCGTTTTTCACCGCCCTCGCCCTCCGACTCGGTATGGAGCTGTTTCCCGTCCCCGACGTGCCCGAGATTCGCGAGGGCGACGACCTCGCCGCCCTCGTCTCGGAGCGCGTCGACCTCCGGCCCGACGACGTGGTCTGCGTCGCCTCCACGGTCGTCTCGAAGGCCGAAGGGCGGTTCGCCGACCTCGACGACTTCCCGGCCGGCCCGCGGGCGCGCGAACTCGCCGCCCGCCTCGCCGAACTGACCGGCGACGAGAAGGACCCGCGGTTCGCGCAGGCGGTCCTCGAAGAGAGCGTCGACCTCGTCATGACCGAGCCGTTCCTCCTGACCGAGACGCGGTTCGGCCACGTCGGCGTCAACGCCGGCATCGACCGCTCGAACGTCCCCGACCACGACCTGCTGTTGCTCCCGAAGCGCCCGAGCGAGTCGGCCGAGCGCATCCGCGCCGGCGTCGACGCCGACCGGGTAATCGTCACCGACACCTGCGGCCGGCCGTTCCGACACGGCCAGCGCGGCGTCGCCATCGGCTGGGCGGGGCTGCGCGCCTCCCGCGACTGGCGCGGCGAGGCCGACCGCGACGGCCGCGAACTCGGCGTCACCGTCGAGAGCGTCGTGGACGAACTCGCCGCGGCCGCCAACCTCGTGCAGGGCGAGGGCGACGGCGGCACGCCCGTCGTCGTCGTCCGCGACTTCGAGTGGGGCGACCACGGCGAGAGCGACGCCCACTTCCGCGACGTCGACGGCGACTTCGTGCGACAGGCGCTCCGCGAGTGGCGCTACGACCCCTGACGACCCATTTCTGCATCTCACACTCACACCATGCTCGGACTCGAACTCACCCCGGAACACCCCGTCGACGACCTCGTCGAACTGGGCGCGCAGGCGGAACGCGAGGGCTACGACTCGTGTTTCGTCTCGTGCCACTACAACAACCGCGACCCCTTCGCGGTCCTCGCGCGACTCGCGGCCGAGACCGACGACATCCGCCTCGGCCCCGGCGTCGCCAACCCCTACGAAATGCACCCCGTGACGCTCGCCGGCAAGGTGGCGACCGTCGCCGAGGCCTCCGACGGCCGCGGCCTCCTCGGCATCGGCCCCGGCGACCCCTCGACGCTCCGCAACCTCGGCCTCGAAGACGAGCGCGGCCTCCGCTCCGTGCTGGAGGCGTTCAAGGTCGCACAGAAGCTCTGGGACGGCGAGCGCGTCAGCCACGACGGCACGTTCGAGGCGACCGACGCCGGCCTCAACTTCGACGTGCCCGGCGAGGTGCCGGTGTACGTCGGCGGCGAGGGGCCCCACATGTGCCGCATGGCCGGCAAGCACGCCGACGGCCTGCTGTTCAACGGCTCGCACCCCGACGACCTCGCGTGGGCCAGAGAACAGGTCGATATCGGCGTCGAGGACCGACCCGACTCCCGCGGCGAGTTCACGCTCGCCGCCTACGCCAGCGTCTCCGTCTCGGAAGACGAGGACGCGGCCCGCGAGGCCGCCCGGCCACCGGTCGCGTTCATCACCGCGGGGGCGGCCCCGCCGGTCCTCGACAGACACGGCATCGACGCCGACCGCGCGAGCGACATCGGCGAGAAGATTTCCGCTGGCGCGTTCTCCGAGGCGTTCGGCCTCGTCACGCCGGAAATGATAGACGCCTTCTCGATGGCCGGCACGCCGGACGACGTGGCCGACCGGATGGACGCGGTGCTCGAACACGCTGACGGCGTCGTGGTCGGGTCGCCGGTCGGCCCCGACCTCGAAGAAGCGATTACTCTCGCTGCTGCGGCCTACCGGTCGACGAGCCGATACCGATAATTCCGAGTTCCGCGCCGATTGCGCCGAGGGTGACGTAGGCGAACGCGCCGACGGAGACGGCCATCACGGCACCCCCGGTGAGGATGAGCACCGGCGACAGGATATCGCTCGTCGCCACGCTTGCGAAGTTGAACACCAACTCGACGAGGCTCTGCAGAATCGCGATGACGAAGTCCGTGAGTGTTGCCATGCGCGACTCTCGGGATTCGGGGGTATTGATTGTGTGGGTTTCGCACGACGCTCGCCCCGACCGCCGAGACTCCCACCGCCCCGCGGTTCGCGGCGGCCGGCCGCAACGCTCGGTCGGCACCGATAAGAACCGCGCGCACCGACCCGGACACATGCCGAACCGCTCGCTCGACGACTTCGCCGGCGGCGACGATGGCGCGGCCGACGAACCGACGGCCGACGCCGACGCTGACGGCTCCGACGTCGCGGACGACCCCGGCGATTCCGACGACCCCGACGACCGCGGCGTGAGCACGCTCGCCACGTACCGATGGACATCCGAATCCACGCCGTGCCCCCAGTGCGGCGAGTCGGTGCAAAAGCGGTGGCTCGACGGCGACGAGTACGTCTGTCTCGACTGCAAGGACTGGTAGCGGCCGGCCAAGCCAGTTCTGTAACTATCCGGCAACTATCTCCGCACCAGCTATCGCGCCACTTCGCACGACCCTCTCGGAGTGGCTCGGCAACGTTGCTCTCGCCGAACTCCTATCCGAGCCGACCGCTTCGCCGGCCGAACCCGCGGACGAACGTCTCCTCGTCGATAGAGAGCACCGTCGGCCGGCCGTGTGGGCAGGTGTAGGGCGTCTCGCACGACCCGAGTCGCTCGATTAGTCGCGCGGCCTCGTCGTCGGTGAGGTCGTCGCCCGCTTTGATGGACGGATGGCACGCGAGGTCTTTCAGTAGCGCGTCCCGCGGGTCGGCGTCGTCGCCGGCGGCGACGTCGGCCACCACGTCGGCGAGCGCGTCCGGGGCGAACGGCCGGCCGAGCGGTGCCGGGACCGCTTCGACGCGGTACGTTCCGGCCCCGTCCCCGTCGCCGAACTCGGCGACGCGGAATCCCAGTCCCTCGACGAGGCCGCGGTTCGCGTCGAGGAGCGCGGCGTCGGTCGGCGACAGCGAGACGGTCGCCGGCGGGTCGACGGGGACGGCGTCGATGCCCGCCGACTCGACGGCCTCGCGGAGTCGCTCGTAGTTGACGCGCTCGTGGGCCGCGTGCTGGTCGACGACGAGGAGTTCGTCGCCGGCCTCACACAGCAGGTACAGACCGCGGAAGCGCCCGATGACGCGGAGGTCGTCGAACACCGACGCGGCCTCGACGGGCGCGAGCGAGCTATCGAGGTCCATCGCCACCTCGCCGCTCCGCCGGAGGTCGGCCGTCGACAGCGCGTCGCGGACGCTCGCCTCGACCGCCTCGGCGACCGCGTCGGCGTCTCTGAAGCCCACCTCGTCCTTCGCAGGGTGGACGTTGTGGTCGACCCACGCGGGCGGCAGGCGGAGTCGGACGACGCCGACCGGCTCGCGCCCGTCGGGAAGCAACGTCCCGTAGCCGTCGGCGACCGCCCGGCGGACTCGCGGTTCGGCGAGGGCCCGGCCGTTGACCGAGACGTGGACGTGGTCGCGCCGGGAGCGCGTCACCTCGGGGTGGCAGAGCGCGCCGTCGACCTCGACCGCGGCCGTCTCGCCGGCCGCGGTGACCTCCCGAACCGCGTCGAACGTCGTGGCGTGGCTCGCGGCGTCGCGGCCGTACACCGCCAAGAGCGCGTCGGCGAAGCGGTCGGTCCCGGGCGTCGTGAGCGTCTCGCGGCCGTCGTGTCGCAGGACGAACCGCACGTCCGGCCGCGCGAGCGCGTAGCGGGTGACGACCGCCGAGACGCGGGCGAACTCGGCTTTCGGCGACGCGAGCGACTTCTTCCGGGCCGGGCGGTCCGAAAACAGGCCGGTCACGTCGACGGTCGTCCCGCGCGCCCGCCCCGCGGGCGAGACGGTCTTCCCGTGTTCGCTGTCGGCCGCCTGCTCCCCGCCGTCGACCACGACTCGCGTCCCGCGCGGGCCGCCGTCGTTCGTCGTCAGTTCGAGGCGGGCGGCGGCCGCGGCGATGCTCGGAAGCGCCTCGCCCCGGAAGCCGAGCGTCTCGACGGTTTCGAGGTCGTCGGCCGCCGCGAGTTTGCTCGTCGCGTGCCGCTCGACCGCGAGCGCGGCGTCCGACTCGGCCATCCCGCGGCCGTCGTCGGCAACGCGGATTCGCTCGGTCCCGTCGCCGCAGACCTCGATTTCGACGGTTTCAGCGCCGGCGTCGAGCGCGTTTTCCACGAGTTCGACCGCGACGCTTGCCGGGCGGGCGACGACCTCGCCGGCGGCGATTTTCGAGCGCGTCTCCGGGTCGAGTCGGCGAATCATTCGAGTCTTCCTTTGAGGTCAGAGAGGAGGTTCAGCGCCTCCAGCGGCGTGGTGTCCGCGAGGTCGGCCTCGCGGAGCGCCTCGGCGACGGCTTCGAGTTCGGGGGCCGGTTCGGCAGTCGCGGTCGTCGCGGTCGTCGCAGTCGCTCCGTTCGGCTTCTCGCGCTGGCCGTGGCCGTTCTCCAATCCGTCGACGTAGGCCGCGAGCGTCCCGTCTTCCGCGGCCTCGGTCACCTCATCGGTCTCGCCGTTCGCGGCGGCGGCGACGTCGTCTTCCTCCGTGCTCTCAGTGTCAGTCTCGTTTTCGTCCACGAGGTTCCGCGCCCGCTCGACCACGCTTGCGGGTACGCCGGCCAACTGCGCCACTTCGACCCCGTAGGACGACGAGGAGGGGCCGTCGGCGACGCTGTGGAGGAACGTGACCTCGCCGTCGCGCCGCGCGGCGGTGAAGTGGAGGTTGAGCACGCCCTCGCGGTCGTCGGCCGCGTCGGTGAGGTCGTGGTAGTGGGTCGCAAACAGCGTCGTCGCGCCGACCTCGTCGTGGAGGAACTCGGTGGCCGCGCGGGCGATGGCGAGGCCGTCGGCGGTGGAGGTGCCGCGGCCGACCTCGTCGAGGAGGACGAGCGAGTCGCCGGTGGCGTTGTGGAGGATTTCGGTCAGTTCGCTCATCTCGCGCATGAAGGTGGACTGGCCGCCCGCGATGTCGTCGGACGCGCCGATGCGGGTGAACACGCGGTCGAGCACCGGCAACTGCGCCGACTTCGCGGGGACGAAACTCCCGACCTGCGCGAGGACGCAGACGAGCGCCACCTGCCGCATGTACGTCGATTTCCCGGACATGTTGGGGCCGGTGACGAGCGCGACGCTCCCCCGCGGGAGGTCGGCGAGGTTCGGCACGAACTCGTCCTGCGCGCGTTCGACCACGGGGTGTCTGCCGGCGTCGATGTGGATACCGCCGCCCTCGCCGGTCGCCCCGGCTTCGTCGGTCGAGCCGGCCGAGGAGGCGGCGTCCCCGTGGAACTCGGGGCGGGCGTAGTCGTTCGCGACCGCCACGTCCGCGAGCGTCCGGAGCGCGTCAAGGTCGGCGAGGGCGTCGGCGACGGCCTGAATCCGGGCGGACTCGGTCGCCACGTCGGCGCGGACCTCGCAGAACAGGTCGTATTCGAGGGCGTCGGCGCGGTCCGAGGCGCGGAGAATCTCGTCTTCGCGCTCCTTCAGTTCGGGCGTGTAGAACCGCTCGGAGTTCTTCAGCGTCTGGCGGCGCTGGTAGTCGCCGGGGACGCGGTCGAGGTTCGGGTTCGTCACCTCGATGTAGTAGCCGTGGACCTGATTGTAGCCGACCTCCAGCGAGTCGATGCCGGTGCGCTCCTGCTCGCGGGCTTCGAGGTTCGACACCCACTCGCGGCCCGCCTCGGCGGTGCCGCGGACGTCGTCCAGTTCGGCGTCGAAGCCGTCGGCGATGACGCCGCCCTCGGTAATCTCCTGCGGCGGGTCGGAGACGACCGCGTCGCCGACGAGGTCGCGCACGTCTTCGAGTTCGTCCAGCGAGTCGCGGAGGTCCGCGAGGAGGTCGGCGTCGGTTCCGGCGAGCGCCTCGCGAATCTCCGGAACCCGGTCGAGCGTCGTCTTCAGCGAGCGCAGGTCGCGGGCGTCGGCGCGCTCGCGGGAGACGCGGGCGACCAGCCGTTCGAGGTCGTACACCGACGAGAGGTGGTCTCGGAGGTCGGCGCGGGCCAGCGCGTCGTCGCAGAGGGCCTCCACGGCGTCCAGTCGGCCCTCGATTCGGTCACGGTCGACGAGCGGGCGGCGGAGCCACGCCTCAAGCCGGCGGCGACCGAGCGCGCAGGCCGTCTCGTCGAGGACCGAAAACAGCGTGCTCCCGGCGCGGGCGCTCCGCGAGTCGAACAGTTCGAGGCTCCGGATGGCGGTCGCGTCGAGTTGGAGGAACTCGCGGGGGTCGAACCGCGTGACGCGGGTGACGTACTCCAGTTTTGAGTCGCCCTGTGCGTACTCGGCGTAGGCGAGCGCCGCGCCGACCGCCCGGAGTTCGGCGTCCGATTCGACCACGGCGTCCGGCCGGGGCGCGTAGGCTGACAGCGTCTCGCGGGCCGCGTCGGCGTCGAACGCCCCCGGTTCGAACGGCGTCTCCATCGGGTCGAACGGGAGGTCCGGGAGGTCGCAGTCGGGGCCGACGACGAGTTCGGCGGGCGCGAGGCGCTCCAGTTCTTCGAGCGCTAGCGCGCGGTCGGCCCCGGTGACGAGGCACTCGCCGGTCGAGACGTCCACGACGGCGAGGCCGTAGGTGTCGCTGTCGGCGTCGGCGTCGCTGTCGCTGCCGCGGTCTCCGCCGTCGCCGCCGCCCCGAGCGACCGCGCCGAGATAGGTCGCTCGCCCGCCGTCGAGCAGTTCCTCGTCGACGACGGTGCCGGGCGTGATGAGTTGGGTGACCGCGCGGTCGACGAGGCCGGACGCCTCCTCGGCGTCCTCGACCTGTTCCGCGAGCGCGACCCGGTAGCCGGCGTCGAGCAGGCGTTCGAGGTAGCCCGCGGCGTTGTCGATGGGGATGCCCGCCATCGGCCACGTCCCGGTGGAGTCCTCGCGCTGGGTCAGCGTCACCTCGCAGGTGCGGGCGACGGCCTCCGCCGCGCCGCAGAACGCCTCGTAGAAGTCGCCGACCTGAAACAGCACGACGGCGTCGTCGTGTTCCTCGCAGCGGTCGGCGTACTGCGAGAGCATCGGCGTCAGGTCGTCCCGCGCTGCCAGCATCTCCGGCGGCGCGCCGTACACCGCCTCGCGCTGGGCGTCCGCGTTCATACTCACACCCGGGTCGCCGAGCGATAAAAACGCCCGGGAACGCCCCGGTCGCCGGTCGTCGGGCCGAATCGTCCCCACGACTGAGGCGTGTGTACGCTCGACGGGGCCAGTGTGGACACCCAGCAAGGTTAGGTAGACTGAGGCAATACTAACATGCAGAGACCCGTCGGCGGTGCGGACGGTCGGCGGGGCATCCGGAATATCAATGACTGATGCACATGCAGACGCCGACTTCGACCCCGCGCTCTCGGTCGAGGCGGTGTCGGACCTCGCGACACGAATCTCCGAGAACGTCGAACGAGTCATCGTCGGCCACCACGACGCCATCGAAGACATCATCGTGACGCTGTTCGCCCGCGGGCACCTCCTGTTGGAGGACGTGCCGGGCGTCGGCAAGACGATGCTCGCCCGCGCCATCGCCACCTCGATAGAGGGGTCGTTCGAGCGCATCCAGTTCACGCCCGACCTCCTCCCGTCGGACGTGACGGGCGTGAACGTGTTCAACCAACAGACCAGCGAGTTCGAGTTCCGCGAGGGCCCCGTCTTCGGCAACGTCGTCCTCGGCGACGAGATAAACCGCGCGCCGCCGAAGACGCAGGCCGCGCTCCTCGAAGTTATGGAGGAGCTACAGGTCACGGTCGACGGCGTCACCCGCCGCGTCCCCGACCCCTTCACCGTCATCGCCACGCAGAACGACGTGGAACCCGACCGAACGTACGACCTCCCGCTGGCCGAACTCGACCGGTTCATGAAGAAGATCCACCTCGGCTACCCCAACGAGGCCGAGGAGACGGAACTGCTCGGCCGCGTTTCGGGACACCACCCCATCGAGTCGCTCGAACCGGTCGCGTCGGCCGGCGACGTGCGCGACGCCCGCGAGCGCATCCTCGACGTGACGGTGAGCGAGCCGGTCCGCCGCTACGTCTCCAGACTCGCCGCCGACACCAGAGCGAGCGCCGACCTCGGCGTGAGCCCCCGCGGCTCCATCGCCCTCGTCCGCGCCGCGCAGGCCCGCGCCGCCCTCGACGCCCGCGACTACGTCGTCCCCGACGACGTGCAGCGCGAGGTGCGGAGCGTCTGGGCCCACCGCGTCAGGACGACCGACGAGCGCTCCGGCCGCGAGGTGGTCGAGCGAGCGCTCGACACCGTCGCGGTCGAGTGAGACCGATGCGGCTCACGCTCCGCGGCTGGGTCGCCGTCGCGGTCGTAATCGTCGGCGTCGCCAACGCCGTCGCCTACGGCCCGCGGGCGCTCAACGCCGTCGTCGTCCCGGTCGCCGTCGGCCTCGTCGTCGGCGCGGTACAGGTCTGGCGCGTCTCGCCGCCCCGCGTCGAACGCGTCGCGCCCGACGACGGCTTCCCCGGCGAGACGCGCACCGTCTCGCTCGACATCGACGCCGACAGGCCGTTTCCGGCGACTGTTTCCGACGCGCTGTCGCCCGGGCTCGACGGCGACACCGCGTTCGACTCGGTCGTCGGCGACGGCCGCGTCGACTACGAGGTGACCTTCCGCGGTCGCGGCCCGGCGACGCTCGGCCCGGCGACCGTCGTCGCCCGCGACATCCTCGGCCTGTTCTCGAAGTCGTTCACCGCCGGCGAGACGACCGAGGTGCTCGTCTTCCCGCGGGTCCGGTCGCTCGGCGTGGCGGCCCGCCGCGACCTCTCGGCGCTCGCCGACGCGGGCCGCACCGACGAGCGCGCCGAGTTCGACCGCCTCCGCGAGTACGTCCCCGGCGACCCGCTCCGCGACATCCACTGGAAGTCGAGCGCCAAGTCCGGCGACCTCGTGGTGAAAGCCTATTCCGACCGGGTCACGGCCGACACGGTGCGCGTCTCGACCGGCGCGACCGACGGCCACGAGGACGACGCGGCGGAGGCGGCCGCGACGCTCTGCTGTGCGCTCCTCGACGCCGGCGTCCCGGTCCACCTCACCTCGCCCGCGGGGGTCGTGGAGGCGACGCCCGGCGACCGCCGGCGCGTCCTCGAACACCTCTCGCGGCTCCGCTCGGGGTCGGTCCCCGACGAGACCGCCGAGGTCGTCGTCAGCGGCGACGCCGGGAAGACGCACGTCGCGCTCGGCGGCCGCGAGACGACGTTCGACCGCCTGCGCGCCGAGGGCGACGCCGCGGGCGGTTCGAACCGGAGCCCGGCGAGTCGCGTCGGAACCCGCGGTGCCGGCTCGGGGGTGTCGGCGTGACGGTCGCCGGCGAGTCGTCGTCTACTTCAGCCGGCTCGACGAACACCGTCTTCGGCGTCCCCGCCGACCTGCTTTCGACGGCGGCCTCGCTGGTTCTCATCGGGGCGTTCCTCGCGGTCGTCTACGACATCACGGACGTCGTGGGCCGCCGCGACCAGTTCCTCCTCCTCGCCGGGGGGACCCTCGCCCTCGCCACCGTCGTGGGCTGGACGCTCCGGCCCCGCTACGCGCTCGGTCTCGCGGTCCTCATCGCCGCCGGCGGCTTCGCGGCGTACTTCCTCGCGCTCCCCGAGAGCCAACTCGCGTTGCTCTCGCCGGAGCGCCTCTTGGCCGACACGTTCGCGCTCCTCAGCGGCCTGTCGGCGCTCAGACTCCTGTCGGCCGACGTGTGGGCGCTCGCGGTGACGCCCGGGCCGGTGTTCCTCGCGTGGTACCTCGCGATCCGCGGGCGAATCGCGCCGGCCGTCGCGGTCGCCGGGAGCGGTCTCGGCCTGTTCGTCCTCACCACCGACGCCACGGGGACGCTCACGCTCCTCGGCGTCGGCGCGGGCATGGCCGCGGTCGGCTTCGACGGCATCGACCGCTTCGGGAGCGCCGGCGGCCAACTCGACGTGCTGACGCTCGTCCTCGCCGCGATGGTCGTCCTCTCGGCCACCGTCACGGTCCTCCCCGGCGCGGGCGGGTCGCCGGTCCTCCCCGACGAGGGCGTGGCCGACCAGCCGACCGTCGAGGCCAGCCTCGTGAGCGCGGACGACCGCATCTCCGTCGTCGGGAGCATCAGCCTCTCGCCGCGGGTCCGCTTCGAGGTCCAGAGCACGTCGCCCGACTACTGGCAGACCGCGACGTTCGACCGCTACACCGGCGACGGCTGGGTCAGGACCGGCGACACCCGCGACTACGAGGGCGGCCGGCTGGCCGGTCCCGATGGCCCCTCGCGGCTGGTCCGCCAGACCGTCACGCCGGCGACGCCGCTCGATTCGATGCCCGCGGCGTGGCGGCCCGTCGCCGTCTCCGGCGACATCGAAAACGAGACGCTCGTCACTCAACAGGGGAACCTCCGGCCCGACCGCACCGTCGAAATCGGGGAGACCTACAACGTCACGAGCGAGGTCCCGCAGTACACCCCGGCGTCGCTCCGGCGGACGGGAACCGACTACCCCGACGAGATACGCGAGCGGTATCTCGCGCTCCCCGACAGCACGTCAGACCGCGTCCGCGACCGCGCCGCCGAGATAGCGGGCGACGCGGAGACGCCCTACGACAAGGCCGTCGCGGTCGAGGAGTGGCTCGAAGCCAACAAGGAGTACTCGCTCCGCGTGTCCCGCCCCGACGGCGACATCGCCGAGTCGTTCCTCTTCGAGATGGACGCCGGCTACTGCACCTACTACGCCTCCACGATGGTCGTGCTCCTCCGCTCGGAGGGCGTCCCCGCGCGGTTCGTCACCGGCTACACGACCGGCGAGCAGGTCGGCGACGACCGCTACGTCGTCCGCGGCCTCGACTCCCACGCGTGGGTCGAGGTCTACTTCGAGGACACCGGCTGGGTCCGCTTCGACCCGACGCCCGCCGGCCCCCGGCAGGACGCGGAGTCGAGCAGTCTCAGTGACGCCCGCGACGAGGGACTGACGGGCATCGACACCAACGAGACGACCCCCGAGTCGAACGAGACCGAACGGCCCACGACGACCGCGACCGACACTCCGACGCCGACCGAAAACGGGACCGAGACGAACGAGACGCCCGCCGGCGGCAGCCCGCCGGGGCCGAGCATCGACGAGCGCCTCGGCGTCACGCCGACCGGCGACGGCGCGGCCGAAGACGACGGCGGCGGCCTCGTCCCCGAACTCCCCTCGCGGGAGACGATGTTCGTCGGTCTCGTCGGCCTCCTCGGCGTCGTGGCCGGCGTCAGGCGAACGCGGCTTCCGGCGCACCTCCGGTTTGCGACCGCGGCGTATCAGCGGCGCACCGACTCGCCGGCCGCCGACGTGTTCCGGGCGTACGACCGCCTCGAACTCGCCCTCGAACGCGAGTACCGGCCGCGCCGCCCCGGCGAGACGGTCAGGGCGTACCTCGATTCGCTCTCTCGGGTCGGCGTCGACGAGCGGACCCGACAGGTCGGCCGACTCTACGAGCGCGCGAAGTACGGCGACGGCGTCACCCGCGCCGACGCCGACGAGGCGGTGGCCGCGGCGAACGCCGTCGTCCGCGCTCGTCTGCCGCTCGTCAGACGCTGGACGGACTGAGCGGCGCGAAGAACCGCGTCACTTTTTCTGCGTGCGCTCGCACGAACGGTCAATGGCGACACGAGACGCTGTCTTCGTACTCCTGTGTGCCGCCCTCTGCGTGCTCGCCGTGGTCGCGCCGACGGCGGCCGCACAGGAGGCCCCCGCGAGCGGCCCGGGCGTCGAACCGCTCGTCCAACAGGGCGTCGAACCGGACAGCACGCGAATCGTCGTCGACGTCTCCGAGAGCGGCGACGCCACTTGGGAGATTCAGTACTGGACCCGCCTCGACGACGAGAACACCACCGAGGCCTTCCAGTCGCTCCGCGACGACGTGCGGGCCAACCCCGACGACTACACCGCGGCGTTCGCGGAGCGCATCGCCTCGACCGTCGGGGCCGCCGAGAACGCCACCGGCCGGGAGATGACCGCGACGAACGTCTCGGTCTCGGCGGAGACGCGGTCGCTCCCCGATAGCTTCGGCGTCGTCAGCTACTCCTTCGAGTGGTCCAACTTCGCGGCGGTCGACGGCGACCGCCTCGTCGTCGGCGACGCCATCGAGGGCTTCTTCCTCGACAGTAGCTCCCGGCTCATCCTCTCGTGGCCCGACGACTACGACGCGACCACCGTCGAACCCGCGGGCGACGAGACGCGCGAGCACACGGTCATCTGGCGCGGCTCGCAGACCGAGTTCGTCTCGGGCGAGCCGAGCGTCGTCCTCGAACGCGGCGCTGGCGGTCCGGGAACGACGGCGACGGCGTCGCCGACCCCGGTCGACTCGGAGACGCCCGCCGCCGGCGACGACCCGTTCCCGACGACGACCGCGCTCGTCGCGGTCGTTCTCGTCGTCCTCGTCGGTGCCGGCGCGCTCTATCTCCGCTCGCGGGGCGCGCTCGGCGGCGGCGACGGCGGTGCAGACGCGGCCGGCGGTACGGACGCCGGCGCGCCCCCCGAGTCGGCGACCACAACCGCGGACGAAGCCGACTCGGCGTCGGCGGCCGACGCCACCACCGCCGCGGCGAGCGCCGGCGCGGGCGCGTCCGAGGACGAGTCCGACGCGGGCGACGGCGGCGACGAGCCGAGTCCGCCGCCGGAACTCCTCAGCAACGAAGAGCGCGTCCTCCGACTCATCGAGTCCCGCGGGGGCCGCATCAAGCAACAGGAGGTCGCCGGCGCGCTCGACTGGACCGACGCGAAGACGAGCAAGGTCGTCCGCGGGATGCGCGACGAGGGGACCATCGAGGGCTTCCGCCTCGGCCGCGAGAATGTCCTCCGCCTGCCCGAAGACGACGAGGGCGCGGACGCGGACGACGGCGACCCGAAAGGAGTATAAATTTCTTACGACTGTTTATACCGGTGGTAAGTCCCTAATCGGCAGACGGAGGCGACCCGGTCGAGATTCCCAAACTGCCGTTGACTGGGGTTGATTCGCGGGTACGACCGCACGTTTATATCGGAACGCGGCTCCAAAGCGGGAGTGATGAGTCGACGAACCGCTGCGCTCGTCGTCGCCGCCGCCGTGTTGCTGGCGACGGTGGGCGCACCGCTCGCTCTCGCCGCCCCGGCCGGACCGATAGGAACGACGGCCGCCGTCACCGATGGGTCGGTCGCGGCCCCCGTTGCACAGACGACCGCGAACGACAGCGCGACCAACGACAGCGCCGCGTCGTCGGAGACGCTCCCAGGTCAGCGCCTGTCCGCCGTCATCGGCGTGCAGGGCTCGGAGACCGACGGGGAACTCGAACGCCGCGCCTTCGAGACGCGCTTCGCGAACGCGAACTCGAACGCCTCGAAGGCCGCGGTCGTCGCCACGCAGGTCGACACGGTCCGCGAGCGCCTCACCGAACTCGAACAGCGTAAGGACCGCCTCGAAGCCCAGCACGCCGACGGGACGCTCTCTGAGGGACAGTACCGCGTGCTGTTGACTCGGACGGTCGCCGACATCGAGCGCACCCGGAGCATGCTGAACCAGACGACTGACGCCGCCTCGACGGTCCCCTCCGAGGACCTCTCGGCGCGCGGCGTCGAGACGGCCGAACTCGATAGGCTTCGCACGAACGCGAGCGAACTCACCGGCCCCGAAGTGGCCGAAATCGCCGGCGAACTCGCGGGGAACCCCGGGAGGGGAATCGGCCGCGAGCGCGCCGCGAACGAGTCGGACACCGACAACGGCGGACAACCGAACGACGCGGGGCGGGGTGACGCCCCGGGAAACTCGCGTTCTGAGGCGAGCGGCCGCGCCGATGACGTTCGCGCCGACGACGGCACCGCGCCCAACGGCAACGCGACCGATGGAAACGAGACTGCCGCGCCCGGCGACGCGTCCGAGCGTCCCTCGGACGGCGCTGACCGCGGCAACGCCCCGGACACGCCGCCCGGAAACGACAAGCGCGCGAGGGACGTTGACGAGAGCGGCCCCGCTGTGAACCCCGACGACGCGACGACGGACGACGAATCGGAAACGTCGTCCGCGGACGACTCGGGCGCTTGAGGCCGGGGACGGCGACCCCGCCTCCCGATACTGTTTAATATCCCCATCCTGTAGGTCCACACTGTAATGTCGGAAGTCTGCTCGACGTGCGGGCTCCCTGAAGAGCTCTGCGTCTGCGAGGACGTGGCGAAAGAGTCTCAGGAGATAGTCATCCGCATCGACGAGCGCCGCTACGGAAAAGAGGTTACAGTCATCGAGGGATTCGACCCGAGGGACGTCGACATGGACAGCCTGTCGTCGGACCTCAAGTCGAAGTTCGCTTGCGGTGGAACCGTCGAAGACGATTCCATCGAACTCCAAGGCAATCACCGCGGCCGCGTGGAGGACTTCCTCCGCGAAAAGGGGTTCAACGTCGCGTGACCGACCTCTGAATTAGCCCGCCGTCGAGATTTTTGCGACGCGAGTCAGCGCGCGCGAGCCGTTAGTCCGCCGATTGCTCGACTCTGTTCGGTCACGTCACCGTCCGGCGACGCCGCCGTTCAGCGACGCTCGTCGCCGCCTTCTTCGCTGTCGCCGTGTCCCTCGTCGAGACCCTCTTCGAGCGGGCCGTCCCACGCCGCGAGCCCGCCGGCCATGCTCTCGATGCGGGCGTTTTCGGTCCCCTCGTAGGCCGAAAGCAGGCGGACGGCCTGCACGCTGGCCTCGCCCCGCGGGCAGACGGTGACGACGTGCTCCGCGCCCGCGACGCGGTCGAGGTGCGAGACGAGGTTCGAAAGCGGGACGTTGATGCTCCCCGGCACGTGCCCGAGCGCGAACTCGGCTTCCGTGCTCACGTCCACGACGAGCGGCGGCTCCTCGCCGTCGAGGAGCGCCGCGACCTCGTCGGGAGATATCTCGTCGACCATCTACAGCAGGCCCTCGTCGCGGGCGAGGAGGACGCCCTCGACGGTCGCGTCGTTCGTCGGCGGTTCGGTCGCCCGCTCGATGGCCTCCTCGACCGGGACGGCGCGGACCGAGAGGAACTCGTTGTCGTCGAGGTCGCGCTCGACCGGCGTGAGGCCCTCGGCGAAGACGAAGCCGCGGCGGTGCCGGAGGACGCCCGTCGAACACCACACGTCGCCGATGACCGACGCCGAGTCGGCGGCGAAGCCCGTCTCCTCGCGGAGTTCGCGCACCCCGGCGTCGGTAAAGGACTCGCCCTTTTCGACGACGCCCGCGGGGAGTTCGAGCTGGGTCTGGCGGATGTTCGGCCGGTACTGCTCGACGAAGACGACGTGGTCGTCCGCGACCGCGACGACGACGACCGCGGTCGCCAACTCGGCCCAGTAGTAGCGCTTCGTCGTCCCGTTGGGCTGTTCGACGAGGTCGTAGCCGCCGGTGAACCAGCCGGTGTCGTACTCGGTTTCGGATTCCAGCACGCGCCACTCGGGGTCGGGCAGGCGCTCGTGTCGGCGGCCGTCGTCGGTCATCGGTCCGCTCCGGTCGCATCGCCGCCGAGCCCGCCGGCGTCGGTCGCGGTGTCGTCGTCGGCTCCGGCCGACTCATCGTCGTCGCCCTCGGGCTCCTCGCCGAGGAGCGCGTCGCGGTAGACGCGGCCGAAGGCGTTGCGTCGGAGTGTGCTGACTGCGGCGTCCTCCTCGTGTTGGAACGTCGTCGCCAGCACCGTCTCGGCGAAGGGGACCGCGTGCCACGCGACGCGCTCGACATCGGGGTTGCCGAGTTCGACGACCTCGTAGTCCTCGTGGGCCGCGCGCCAGTCGTCGAACTCGGCGCGCGTGCCGACCGTGACCGAAAGCGACTCGGCGAAAAGCGCGTTCCGGACGGTCTCGACCACGTCGCCGGTCACGCGGTCGCGGTACTCCTCGCGGTCGAACTCCATCGCCTTGGCCGTCTCGCGGACGACCACCTGTGCGGTCGGTCCGACGCGGTCGAAGGCGGCCTCGGCCTCGTCGAGCGACGCCGGCGCAATCGTCCCGTGGGTTTCCATCGCCAGTCGGTTCGGGGCCCGGACTTACGACTCTTTCCTGTCCGCGTCGTCTTCGGTCCCCCCGTCGCGGCCGTCGGCATCGGTGGCGTCGCGGGCGTCGGCGTCGTCCTCCCGCGGCGCGTCCTCGGTCTCGCCGTCCTCGCCGTCGTCCGCGACCATCTCGCGGGTGAGCGACCGCGCCTCCTCGAAGATGCGCGCGGCGTCGCCCGACAGCGACTGCGACCCGTCGGAGCCGCCGAACGGCTGCGGCTCTCGGTCGGGAATGTCGTGGTCGTGTTCCTGTCCGTGCGCGTGACTGTGGCCGCGGCCGCCGGTTCGGTCGACCGTGTCCTCGAACACCTCGTCGAACTCGCGTTCCGCCGCGAGGTCGGAGACGAGCGGGCCGAGCGAGTCGGCGTTCAGGTCGGCCCACTCGGGGGCGTGTTCGTCCAGCCACGTCTCGTGGTCGTCGCCGTGGACGATGGCCTGTAGCGCGAGGTGGTTCGCGAGATGCGTCTCGTCGCGTTGCGGCGCGTCGCAGACCGGACAGGCGTATCCCATACCCTCCGGTAGCGGCTCTGTGTACCAAAACCCGTCGCACTCTCGCGTCGCGCCACGTCGGCGTCGTCGGTCGTCGAAGAAATGTGACCGCGTCGCCCGCGTGGTGGTGGTGGTGGTGGGTCGCGGGCGAGCGGCCGTCACGGCACCGCGTAGGGTGCCGCGTCCGGTGGTGGTAGTGGTGGTGGTGATACCGACTCGTTCGTGTGTCGATGCGTCAGGCGGAGGTGACGATGACCGTTCCGTCGGCCCAGAGGGTCACGTCGCAGGCAGCGTACCGGAACTCGATGTGACCGCGCGAGGGAGCCACCGACCCGCGAGTGCCGCCGTCCGTCATCGCTGGCCGCGCCAGCGGGGCGAACAGTTGACACAGCGCGTCGGGGTCGATAGCCTCGGACAGCAGTGGGAGGTCGATGGCGTCCACGCCTCTCAGTTGGGCGGTCGCGGTGACGACGGTCACCGCGAGGGTGTCTCGGCCGCCCCAATCGTGTCGGGCGACGACCTCGTCGGTTGTCTCCGTGTTCCATCCCACATCGTTGCCCGGTAGCACGCGAGTTTCGTCCATGGTTCGGTTCGCGTCGACACCTCGCCGACGGCCGTATCGACGGTGCTCCCGGATATAGCGGTCGCTGCTATCCAACTAGTGGTGGCGCGCGTGCCACCTCTAGGTACCTAGAACCGTAACTGAAAATCAGTTGGTATCGCTGGTAGATGTGTGGTATGTTATCATTCGAAGACCCGTTCGACCAGCTTTCGCTCGGCCGCGCGCAGGTGGTACTGGTATGTCGGCGCGCTGATGTCGAACGTCTCGGCGAGCGTCTCGGCGGTGCTGCGGCGCGGCCACTCGTAGAAGCCGGCGAGGTGGGCCGCCCGAATCGACTCGTGTTGCCGGCTCGTCCACGCCTCTCGCATCTCGGCGGCGAACGTCTGCGGCGAGTCGGCTCCCTCGGCGGTCCGCCGCGACAGCAGCCCCGTCCCGGGGTAGTTCGCGTCGAGCGCGTCGACGAACGACCGGACCCGGATTCGCTCGGGGACCTCGGCGGTGAGCGTGGTCTGGGTCGGCGTCGCGTCGAGCGCCCGCAGCGTCGCCTCCGAGGCGTACAGCGTCTCGAACAGCGACTCCCGCGGGAGGCGCAGTTCGAACAGCGACCCCGAGTCGTCGGTCGAGACGTGGCGCACGCGGGTCGCGATGTCCCGCCCGGCGGCGACGACGTCGTCTGGTTCCGCGTCGCTGGCGACGAACGCGATGACCGAGCCGTCGGACTGCGGGATGACGCCGCCGAGGCTCACCGCGTCGCCGACCCGCCGGGCGAGTCGCGACAGCGACAGTCGGTCGCCGCCGAGCCGTATCTGCACGTCCGTCCGGCGCTCTGTCAGCATGGCGTCGGCGCGCCCCGTGGCCGCGAGCGCGTAGCCGACCGTCTCCCCCAGTTCGGTGAGCAAGCCGTCGTCGTTGTCGACGACTTCCGACCCGGTCGCGTGGACGACGAGCAGCGCCTCCACCCGGTCGTCGGCGACCGCGGGGATGACCGCGACGGCGCGGAACCCGTAGCTGAGCGCGTCGCCGCGGTGGTCGGCCCACGCGGGGTCGTCGAGCACGTCCGCTATCACCCGTATCTCTCGGCTCTCGATGGCGGCTTCGAGCAGCGAAAACAGCGGCTCCGCGGTCGCTACTTCCCCCAGTCGGTCGGCGTAGGCGGTGTCCGCGCCGTGGACCGCGTCGCTCGGCGGGCGGTACGTCTCGTCTACGTCGCTGGCCTCGGCGTGCCAGACGACGGCCACGCCGTCGGCGTCGACGAGTTGTTCGGCGACGGCCGACAGCGCCTCGCCGCGGGTCGGCGCGCGGATGAGCGACCGGTTGATGTTCCTGATGGTCGCGTTGATTCGGTCGAGACGCGTGAGCGCCTCGTTTTGGGCTTCGAGCCGGCGGTCGCGCTCGCGCAGCTCCGCCTCGGCGTCGATTCGGTCGAGCAGTTCCTCGACGGTCGCCGAAAGCAGGTTCACGAGTTCCACGTCGACGTCGTCGGGCGCGACGGTGCCGGGGTGGCCGGTGACGAGCACGCCGTGGCGACCCAGCGGCGCGGCGATGACCCGCTCGACGCCGTCGACGACGCCCCCGTCGGGCGCGAGTTCGACCACGCGGACGTCGCCGGAGACGAACGCGTCCCAGACGCCGCCGCGGTCGAGGCCGCCCTCGAACGGCTTGTCGCCGAGCCCGGTCCCGGCCGCGCCCACGCGGACGAGGCTCGTGTCCGCCTCGTCGAAGACGTACAGCTCCGTCCGGGCGTCGCCGAGCACCTCGTCGCAGGCGTCGACGGTCGCGCGGAGGACCGCCTGTCTGTCGGTCGCGCCCATCATCTCGCGGGTCCGGTCGTGGAGCGTCGCCAGCAGGCGCTCGTAGCGGTGTCGCTTCGTCACGTCGCGGAGGACGCCGACGGAGCCGATTTCCTCGCCGCCGACGACGAGCGGCGTCCGGTGGTTCTCGACGCGGACGACCTCGTCGTCGGGCGCTCGGAGTTCGAACTCGACGATTCCCCGCGACGCGGCCGCGAACGCCTCGTCGCTCCCGTCGGTCGCGGTCGCGTGCTCGGCGAGCAGCCCCGTCGGCGACCCGATGACGCGGTCGCGGTCGAGGCCGGTGAGCCGCTCGAACGCCGGGTTGACCGCCGCGAACCGCCCCTCGTCGTCCAGCGCGTACACCGCGTCGGCGACGGCCTCGACCATCCGCCCGTACTGCTCGGCTTCGGCCTCGCGTTCCAACTGCTCCGTGATGTCGGTGAAGTAGACCGACAGCCCCGTCTCGGAGGGGTACGCCCGAACCGCGTACCACGTTTCGAGGCGGTCGTAGTAGGTCTCGAACGTCGCGGGCTCCTGTCGCTCCATCGCGCGCTCGAACTCCTCGCGGAAGACGGCGGCCTCGGGCACCGAGTCCCAGATGCGCGTCCCCAGCACCGACGCGGCGGACATGCCGAGCCCGTGTTCGGCCGTCGAGTTGACGTAGGTGACGCGCCAGTCCGCGTCGAAGCCCATCACCGCCTCGTCCATCCGCTCTAAGACCTCCGAGAGCGCGCTTTTGAGTTCGTGACGCTCGGTCGCCGCGCCGACGACGGCCGCGATGTTCTCCAAGAACAGCACGTCGTCGTCGGCGAACCGACCGCGGGCGACCGCGTGGACGACGATGGCTCCCCACCGGGTTCCGTCGCCGCGGATGGCCGCGCTCATCCCGCTTTTCGGCACCGACGCCCCCGCGCCGTCCGTGTGCTCGAAGCGCCCGTCCGCGTCGAAGTCGTCGACGAGCGTCGAGCGCCCGGTCCGGTACGTCTCGGCCGCCTGCGTCCCCTCGGTCGCGGTGGGTCCGCGACCCCGACTCGCCGACCAGCCCGCGGCGGCGGCGACGCGAAACGCGCCGTCGTCGAGGCCCTCGAACACCGTGACCGAGTCCGCCCCGAGCACGTCGCGGACCCGGCGCGCGGCGTGGTCGAGCGTCGAGTCGAGGTCGACGGCGGTCAGCGCCCGCGTGCCCACCTCGGAGACGACGCGCTGTTGCTCGATGCGGTCTCTGTGGTTCCGCGCGAGGGTGTACTCGCCGAGCGCCCGCTCGACGCGGGCGGCCAGCCACGACATCGTCTCCGGGTCGTCGTCGCGGACGACGTAGTCCGTCGCGCCGGCGTCGACCGCGCGCGCCGCGACCTCGCTGTCGGCGGCCGCGACGACGACGGGAACGTCGAGCCCCTGCGCGTAGACGTCGCGGACGAACGCCTCCTCGTCGCCGGCCGCCGTGGGTGCGGTAAGAACGACACAAGACACGGCCGCCGAGGTGGAGACGAGTTCCGCGCGCGCCGCGGCGGGGGTGCGGACGTGGCGGACGGCCGTCGCGTCGCCGAGCGACGACAGCGACGAGTCGAGGGCCGCCGCGAACTCGTCGTCGTCACTCACACAGAGCACGGTGGGGGACGGTAACACAACCCGTGTACGCGGCTCGCCTTGATAAGCCCTCGTTCGGCCGCGAGCGGTCCTGTCAGGCGTTTTTCCACTCGCCCACGTCGAGGACCATGATGTACGCGTCCTCGCCGTCGGCGTAGTAGCTCGGCACCCGGCGGGCGGGTTCGAAGCCGACGCTCCGATAGAGCCCGATGGCCGGCTCGTTCGAGACGCGGACTTCGAGTTTCACGACCGCCGCGCCCGCGATGGCCATCGCCGTCAGCGACTGGAGGAGCAACCGCCGCCCGAGACCGTCGCCGCGGGCTTCCGGGCGGACCGCGAGGTCCTTGACGTGGCCGATATCGTTGCCGTGGTTCGGCATCACGTCGGCGACGACGTAGCCGAGCACCTCGCCCCCGCGGGCGGCGACGAGGAACGCCGGCTCGTCGACGAACATCTCGAACGCGGAGTACGGCCACGGCTCGGAGAAACAGGCCCGCTCGATGCGGAGCACGTCGAGGAGGTCGGCCCGGTCGACCCGCCTGACGACCGCGTCGCCGGCGAGCGCGTCGTCGAACGCCGTCACGTCCGGCGCTACGCGGTTGGCACGCAAAAGCCCGACGGCACGGGGCCGGGAGTGACGGACGCATCGAGGCGGCTGGTCCGGAGCGGACGCTCACGGGAGCGGTCGGCGCGGCCCTCGGGCCCCGCCGTGGCCGCCGCTCGCCGGGCGAAAAAGCGAGAACGTGGTTGGTCGCGTTCAGTCGTCCGCGGGGGCAGCGCCGCCCTCGGCCTGCTGCTTCGTGAGGGGGAGCTTGCCGCCGGCGGTGAGGATACGACGCTCGCGCTCGGAGGCGTGCAGGTTCGCCGTCGCTTCCCAGTCGTCGTTCACGCGGATGGTGAACTCCTCCTGGCCGGATTCGACGGCAGCGGCCACGTCGTCGACGATTTCGACGTCGTCGCCCTGCTCGATCTGTTCGTACGTCTCCTCGTCGATGGCGAGGGGGACGATACCGAAGTTGAACAGGTTCGCCTTGTGGATGCGAGCGAACGACTGCGCGAGGACGGCCTCGATGCCGAGGTACATCGGACACATCGCGGCGTGTTCGCGGGAGGAGCCCTGCCCGTAGTTCTCGCCCGCGACGAGGACGCCGGTGCCGGCTTCCTTGGCGCGCTGGGCGAACGTCTCGTCGACGCGCGAGAGCGTGAAGTCCGAGAGGCGCTCGATGTTCGAGCGGAACTTGAGGATGTCGGACGTCGCCGGGATGATGTGGTCGGTCGTGATGTTGTCCTCCATCTTCAGGAGGGTCTCACCCGAGATGTTCGAGCCGAGGGGGTCCTGCAGGGGCACTTCGCCGATGTTCGGGCCCTTGATGAGCTCGTCGTCGATGGCGTCGTCGGCGTAGATGAGGTCCGTCTTCGAGCCGTCGTACTCGTCGGGGAGCTCGACGCCGGGGGCGTCGAGGCCGAGTTCGTCGGCGAGGTCGCGGGGGTCGACGATTTCGCCCTTGAGCGCCGCGGCGGCGGCGACCTGCGGCGAACAGAGGTAGACGTTGTCGTCTTCGATGCCCGAGCGGCCCTCGAAGTTGCGGTTGAAGGTGCGCAGCGAGACGGAGTCGGAGGCGGGGACGTGGCCGATGCCGATACACGGGCCACAGGTCGCC
Organism: Haloferax sp. KTX1; assembly: GCF_902410085.1. Classification (NCBI taxonomy): domain Archaea; kingdom Methanobacteriati; phylum Methanobacteriota; class Halobacteria; order Halobacteriales; family Haloferacaceae; genus Haloferax; species Haloferax sp. KTX1. The sequence goes on from NZ_CABPRH010000006.1 coordinate 27,866, forward strand.
TCGGAGACGTTGACGCCGGCCGCCATCATCTCGGCCGTCCAGCCCTCGCGGGCGAGCATCTCGCCGGCCTGCTTCGAACCGGGCGCGACGATCATTTCGAGGTGCTTTGCGACCTCCTGGTCCTTGACCATCTTCGCGGCCGGGAGGACGTCCTCGTAGCCGCCGTTGGTACAGGAACCGACGAGGACCTGCTCGACCGTCTCGCCGGCGACTTCGCGGACCGGCACCACGTTGTCGGGCATCGACGGGCAGGCGATGAGGGGTTCGAGGTCGTCGAGGTCGATGACGATTTCGTCGGCGTACTCGGCGTTGTCGTCGGCCGTCAGCTCGACGTACTCGTCGCCGCGACCCTGGCGTTCGAGGTAGTCCTTGGTCTTCTCGTCGGTCTCGAACAGCGACGAGGTGGCACCGAGTTCGGTCCCCATGTTGGTGATGGTGGTTCGCTCGGGCACGGTGAGCGATTCAGCACCGGGGCCGGTGTACTCGAACACCTTGCCGACGCCGCCCTTGACGGTCTCGCGGCGGAGCATTTCGAGGATGACGTCCTTCGCGGAGGACCACTCGGGGAGTTCGCCTTCGAGGCGGACGTTCACGACCTCCGGCATCTCGACGTAGTACGCGCCGCCGCCCATGGCGACGGCGATGTCGAGGCCGCCGGCACCGATGGCGAGCTGGCCGAGGCCGCCGGGGGTCGGCGTGTGGGAGTCCGAGCCGAGGAGCGTCTTGCCGGGCGCGGCGAAGTTCTCCTTGTGGACGTTGTGGCAGATACCGTTGCCGGGGCGGGAGAAGTGGGCACCATATGTCCCGGCCGCGGAACGGAGGAAGCGGTGGTCGTCCGTGTTCTTGAAGTCGAACTGGTAGGTCTGGTGGTCGCAGTACTGGGCGGCGAGTTCGGTCTGCGCCTCGTCGAGGTCGAGCGCCTCGAACTGGAGCCAGACCATCGTCCCGGTCGTGTCCTGCATCAGGACTTGGTCGATTTCGATTCCGATCTCCTCTCCGGGGGTGAGGTCACCCTCGACGAGGTGGTCCGAGAGAATCTTTTCCGTGAGCGTCTGTCCCATAACACCCGAACGTCGATGGTCCTCGGATATAAATCCCGCGTACTTCCCTATCTTCGAACGTGAACGATAGCGCCGTCTCGGGGTTTCTAGCGTCTAAGGGCCATTAAACTCCTTGTTGGTTCTCCCATGTGACTGGTCACCGCGGGGGTCGTCACCGACCCAAACGGTGAGCGATTTCGACCCCGTTGTGGCCCCGAACGCGGGGGGTCGTGTGAGGGGTGACGACGGCCGAGGTCCGGCACAGTTTTGCGCTCGCTGGACGGGGTTCGGATATGCACCGCGCTGGCTCGTTCGTCGCACAGCACATCTCGCCGGTCACGGCCGAACAGGTCCAACCGAACGGCGTCGACCTGACGCTCGAAGCGGTCCTCGAACAGGTCGAACCGGGCCGCCTCGGCCGCGAGGGCAAGACCGTCGGGGAGCGCCGCGCCCTCGACTTCGCCGACCCGGAGACCGAGACGTACCGACTCGACCCCGGCGGCTACGTCCTCCAGTACGCCGAGACGGTCCGCATCCCCGAGGACCACGTCGGCTTCATCTACCCGCGGTCGTCGCTCATGCGGAACTCCTGTATGCTGAACACGGCCGTCTGGGACGCCGGCTACGAGGGGAAAGGCGAGGGCCTCCTACAGGTCCACCACCCGGTCGAACTCGAACGCGGCGCGCGCGTCGCCCAAATCGTCCTCGCGGACGCGACCCACGACGAGACCTACGACGGGAGCTACCAGGGCGAGCGCACCCGCTGACGACCGCGACCGCGGCTCTCGGAAGCAGTGCTCGCCGGATGCTACCGGATGAATACCGATATCCCGATTCACGGGACGTTCTCGGCAATGACGAATTCCTTTCAAGTCGGTGGGCGTCGTATCTGTTCTCGCGGAGGGCACGTCGGGCCGAAACGAGGGGCGACCTGTACACACTGAACCTCCGCAACTTCCTCCTTCCACATCTTCGTCTTCGTCGCTTCGCGCGTTCCTGCGAACAGCTCGTACCCGCGAGCCGCGGCGTCGCGCTGCCGGCTTTCGATTCGCCGCCGCGAGCGGACGCCACGGGGGCACCGTCACCTAAAGCCGCTTCGAGCGCGGCAGTCGGGTTCTCTGACCCAAAGGCACATTTACGCCCATGCCTAAGTGTGGCCAATCACTGATGTCACGGAGTCCATCTCTCCCGGAACGTCCTCATCTCGATCTGGACCCCGAGATGTCGGATGCAGAGCGGCTGTCTGCACTCCGCCAGCACTTCGAACGCATGGTCGACGTCAACCGCGAACTCGACCAGCGGCTCCAGAACGCCGACGACCGTCACGCCGAGTTGGTCGACGAGGTCGACCAGATGAAAGCGCGCAACGAGGCCCTGAAGACGGCCTCGTACTACATCGCCACGGTCGAGGAGCTGACCGACGACGGCGTCATCATCAAGCAGCACGGCAACAACCAGGAGGTCCTGACCGAGTTCGCACCGAACCTGAACATCGACGACATCGAGCCCGGCGACCGCGTCGCCATCAACGACTCGTTCGCGGTCCAGACCGTCCTCGACGACGAGACGGACGCGCGGGCGCAGGCGATGGAGGTCGTCGAGTCGCCGACGGTCACCTACGACGACATCGGCGGCATCGACGAGCAGGTCCGCGAGGTCCGCGAGGCGGTCGAACAGCCCCTCGAAAACCCCGAGATGTTCGCGGAAGTCGGCATCGACCCGCCGTCCGGCGTGCTCCTGTACGGCCCGCCGGGCACCGGGAAGACGATGCTCGCCAAGGCCGTCGCCAACGAGACCAACGCCTCGTTCATCAAGATGGCCGGCTCCGAACTCGTCCAGAAGTTCATCGGCGAGGGCGCGCGACTCGTCCGCGACCTGTTCAAGCTCGCCGCCGAGCGCGAGCCGGTGGTCATCTTCATCGACGAGATCGACGCCGTCGCCTCGAAGCGCACGGACTCGAAGACCTCCGGCGACGCCGAGGTCCAGCGCACGATGATGCAACTCCTCTCGGAGATGGACGGCTTCGACGACCGCGGCGACATCCGCATCATCGCGGCGACCAACCGCTTCGACATGCTGGACGAGGCCATCCTTCGGCCCGGCCGGTTCGACCGCCTCATCGAGGTGCCCAAGCCCGCCGTCGAGGGCCGCCGCCGCATCCTCGATATCCACACCCGCGACATGAACGTCGCCGACGACGTGGACCTCGACGCGCTCGCCGAGGAACTCGACGACTACTCCGGCGCGGACATCGCGTCGCTCACCACCGAGGCCGGGATGTTCGCCATCCGCGACGGCCGGACCGAGGTGACGGGCGCGGACTTCGACGCCGCCCACGAGAAGCTCTCGAACGTCGAGGAGTCCGGCACCGGCCCCATCTCGGGCTTCACGGACTACCAGTACTGAACTCGGCGGCCGGGAACCGCGTCGGCGGCGGTCGCCGACGGTCACCGACGCCCCCGGCTTTCGAGCGCCGCTATTCGTAACCCCCTTTTCCGCCGCCGCGAGAGTTCGGACATGAACACGATTCGCGTCGTCCGCGGGGTCGGCACCGCCCCCACCGAGATGGCGTCGTACGACGCCGCGCTCGCCGCCGCCAACGTCCACAACTACAACCTCGTCGCCGTCTCCTCGGTCGTCCCCGCCGACGCGACCGTCGAGGCGGTCGACGTGGCTCCCGACCTCGGTCCGGCAGGCAACCGACTGACGGTGGTGCAGGCCCGCGAGACGACTTCGACGCCCGGCGAGACGGTCGTCGCCGGCCTCGGCTGGGCGACCGGCTCCGGGCCCGGCCTGTTCTACGAGGCGTCCGGAACCGACGAAGACAGCGTCCGCGCGGCCGTCCTCGACGGCCTCGCCGCGGGCCGGAACCTCCGCGAGTGGTCGTTCGACGACGAGGAGGTCGCGCTCACGACCGGCACCCACGAGGGCGACGGCTACACCACCGCCGTCACGGTCGCGGCCTACGGGCAGAGCGAATCGATTTTCTGACACTCCGCGCTGACCGACGGACTCATCAACGTTTGTGAGAATCCCTTCGGCATGAGTGGTGACGCGCCGTTCGACCTGTCCCCGTGGCGAGTGGCGCTCATCTACGCCGCCTTCGGCTTCCTCTGGGTCGCGACGAGCGACAGTCTCGTGGAGGGGCTTCCGAACCACGAGCTCATCCAGACGGCGAAGGGATGGCTGTTCGTCGGCCTGTCGGCGCTGTTGGTGTACGCCCTCGTCGACCGGAGTCAGACCGAACTGAACCGGACCTCCAAACGGCTGGAGTCGACGCTCGCGCACACGAGCGTCCTCCATCGAATCCTCAGACACGACATCAGGAACGCCTGCACCGCCATCCTCGGCTACGCCGAACTGGTCGAGTCGCGGGACGACGCGGACGCGAACACCGACCCCGTGGCGGCGATTCGAGACCGAGCGAACCGACTGGTGGAGGTGAGCGACGAGGTCGCGCTCCTCAGGACCGTCGAACTCGCGGAGGGGAACGAGGTCGACGTCGACCTCACCCGTGCGGTCGCGGACGCCGTCGAGGACCTCGAAATCGAGCATTCTGCGGTGCGGGTCTCGGTCGCCTCGCCGGAGACGCTCACCGTGCGGGCGCACCCGGCGCTCCCGCGAAGCATCGCCGAACTGCTCGACAACGCCGTCGTCCACGCCGACTGCGACGAGCCGAAGATTCACGTCGCCGTCTGGCAACTCGGCGAGGTCGTCGGCGTGACCGTCACCGACAACGGTCCCGGTATCCCGGACGCCGAGCGCGAGGCCCTGCTTTCGGGGTCGGAGACGCCGCTTTCGCACACCAGCGGCGTCGGACTCTGGCTGGTTCGCGCCATCGTCGACGCCTCCGGGGGGTCGCTCGACATCTCGACGCCGAAGGCCCACGGGACCGTCGTCACCGTCTCGCTCCCGCGACCGGCCTGACGGCGGCGTCGCCGGGTCGTCACCGGATCGTCGCCGGGTCGTCACCGGATCGTCGCCGGGTCGTCACCGGATCGTCGCCGGGTCGTCACCGGATCGTCGCCGGGTCGTCACCCGGTTTCGATTCGCCCGCTGCGCCGCGAACCGACGACGGCTTTTTACACGTCCTTCCCGTATCGCAGACGACTGATGAACGGGAACAACCCATATGCGGGCGCTCCCGGCGTGACCGGGGCCGGTCAGGCGTCGCCCGACCGAGAACTGACCGTCGAGCAGATGGACGCGCTCCGTCGGGCCGTCGCCGGTATCGTCTCGCGGACGGAGTCGTACCTCCCCGAGGGCTTCGCCGTCGGGTCGGAGCTCTCGACCGGGATGAACGGGCCGCTCGCCACCGTGGCCGTCCATCCGCCGGTCGGCCACCCCGTCAGCGCCGGCTTCTCGCCGGACGCCGACGAACTCGACGCCGGACTCACCGACGAAGACCGCAACGAGGTCGCCCGCGGACTCGCCGCCACCGCGGCGTTTCAGGTCATGAGCGCCGTCGGCGACGACCTCACGCCCGCCGCGCGGTAACCCGCGCCGACCCCATCGCTGTCGGGGTCCGAGTGGCGACTGACGCGCCGTTGCGACCCGCCGACCGGTTCCTCGTCGTCGTCCCGTCGCCTCGTCCTGCGTTTCCGCGCCGCGCTCTCGTCAGTTCAGAACGAGAACAATACACTTCACGGAGGCGGTCGAAAGGGAGGTATGGCTTCGATTTTCGACTACGCGGACGAGATTGGCCCGACGACGCTCATCATCGTGGGCTTCCTGCTGTTCGTCTTCCCCGAACCGGCGACTTCGGCGTTCGGTGCGGGGTTGATGCTGTTCGGCGCGGCGTACTGGTTCTGGGAGTGGAACCGCCCCTGAGCGCGCCTCCGACCCCGTGAGCGTTCTCCCGAGCGCCCCCGATCAGACGCTCCCGCGGCGGCGGTTTCGACCGGCGTCGTCGCGGACGCGGGACTCGATGCCGCCGAGCGCCGCGTCGGTCTCGGCGGATGCGTCCGACTCGGCCGTCGGACCGACCGCCGACCGCGGTGTCGCAACGAACAACCCGTAGGCGAGCACGGCCGCCGAGACGAGGCCGCTCGCGCCCACGACGGGCGAAATCGGGAGCGGCGAGAGCACGCCGACCGCCGTCCCGACGGCGAGCGGGAGCGGAAGTGTCGCGAGGATGGCGTCGTACCGCGTGGCTTCCGAGACGATGCTGTCGCTGTTGGGTGTTCGTGTGCGCATGATACCACTCGGCGACGGGTACGAACGTCTGAATATTAGCTATTTCGCCCGACGGGAGCCCCTTCGGGTCGTGTGAGACGGCCGTCGTCTCGCGGTATGCTGGCGTCGGGGACGGGCCGAGACGGCGAGAAAAACCGGGGTGCGGCGAGTCGTCTACTTCCCCCAGAAGGGGTCGCGGCGGCGGTGCTTTTCGAGGTAGCCGGACAGCGCCTCCAGTTCGTCGGTGGGGATGTCGTCGCGGAGTTCCTGTTCGAGAATCTTCGCGTGCTTTTCGGGGAGTTCGATCCAGAGCTCGTCGCCCTCCTCTATCTGGCGGCCGACGGTCGGGCCGTCGATGGCGACGCTGACGCGCGAGCCGGCGCGGGCGCTCGACACGTCCTCGCCGTTCTCTTGGATGCCCGAGAGCTGGCCGACGCGGTTCGGCTCGCCGTCCTCCCACTTCACGACGTTCATGTTGTTCTTGATGGTCCCGGACATGATTTCGACGCCGACGACGGCGGGGTTGTTCTGCCGGAAGACGTGGTCCTGGAGGATGCGGAACCGACACGGGCGGACGATTTTGTCGAGAATCGTCTCCTGTTGGGCGCGTTTCATCTCGTCGACGTGGTCTTCGTACTCCTCGACGAGCTGGTAGATGACGTCGTCCTGGAACAGTTTCACGTCGTTCTTTTCGAGTTCGGCCTCGGCGTTCGAGAGCACGTCCACGTTGAACCCGAGGATGACCTTGTGCTCGGGCTCGCGGGCGGTCGAGGCGACGGCCACGTCGCGCGGAGCGACGTCGCCGACCTCGGCGCGGAGGATGGGGACTTCGGCCTCCTGTAAGGCGTTCGCCATGGCTTCGAGACTGCCGAGCGTGTCGGCCTTGACGACGACGCCCTCCTCTTCGGTCGTCACCTCGATGTCCGCGAGTTCGGCTTCGACCTCGCGGACGACCTCGTCGAGGTCGCGGTCGCCGACGACGCGGACCGGCGCGCCGGCCATCGCGTCTTCGAGGTCGGGGGCGGCGATTTTCACGCCGGCCGCGGCGCGGACCTCCTCGACCTTGTCGAACCGCTTTTCGGTGCGAATCTCGGCGTTCGGCCGGGGCTGGAGGAGCGCGCGGACCTCGGTGACGATGGGGTCGTTCGCGCCGCCGACGACGACGGTGTCGCCCGCGCGGATCGTCCCGTCGTAGAGGACCACGTCGAGGGTCGCGCCGAAGCCGCGTTCCTCCTTGACTTCGAGGACCGTCCCGGAGCCGGGACCGGCGACGTCGATGGCCATCTCGTCTTTCATGTAGCGCTGCGAGAGGCCCATCAGGACGCCCAGCAGGTCGGGGATGCCCTCGCCGGTCAGCGCGGAGACGGGGACGACGCCGATGTTGGACTGGAAGTTCTGGACGCGCCAGTAGAAGTCCGAGGAGAAGCCGCGGTCGGAGAGTTCGCCGATAATCTCGTACAGTTTCTCGTCGAGTTTCGAGCGGGCGCGCTGGGACTGTTCCTCGTAGGTCTTCTGGATGGGGGCCCCCTCTTGGGGGTTCCACCCCGGCGTGGTGTCTATCTTGTTGGCGGCCACGATGAACGGCGTGCCCGTCCGTTTGAGGATGTCGATGGCCTCCTCGGTCTGCGGCTGGAAGCTGTCGTTCACGTCGACCACGAGGATGGCGATGTCGGCGAGCGCCCCGCCGCGCGAGCGGAGGGTGCTGAAGGAGTGGTGCCCCGGCGTGTCGATGAACAACAGCCCCGGGAGGTCGAAGTCCTCGGGCTTGACCAGACTGCCGGCCATCTGCGAGACGGTGTCTAAGGGGACCGCGGTCGCGCCGATGTGCTGGGTGATAGCACCGGCCTCACCGTCGCTGACGGCGGAGCCGCGAATCTTGTCGAGAAGACTCGTCTTCCCGTGGTCCACGTGGCCGAGGACGGCCACGATGGGTGTGCGAAGCGTATCGGATTGTGACGTCGAATCAGTGTCGGACATGGAGAATCGCCCCGGAGAAAGCTCTTACCGGAATCGAGTCGGTGGCTCAAGTTAAGTCCATCGTCACGCCCGCGCCCACGAGTCCGCGATTCACCGTGTCGAGTGTTCTCGCGGCCCATCGGTGAACTCGGGCGTCCGTCGGCCGCCCGTCAGACGTGCCCGTGCCGTTTATGTGAACCGACGAGGAAGGGGTGTGTATGGCCGACATACTCGCCGAGAACCTCTCCGGAAAGGCCGTCATGGGCTCGGACGGGACGGAACTCGGGATGCTGTACAACATCACGATGGACCTGAAGTCGGGCGAGCTGCACGACCTGCTCGTCCAGCCGAACGAGCAGATCTCCCCCGGTCGCGTCTCGTTCGACCGGGACGACCGCGGGCGGTTCCGAGTGCCGGTGAACCGCGTGCAGGCGGTCAAGGATTACATCGTCGTCCAACGGTAGACTCAGGATAGATTCTCAAATGCGGATTCTCGACGCTTCTGCGTTCATCCACGAGTACCATACCGACGACGAGACGGCCTCGATTCCCCTCGTCAAGGAAGAACTCACCGGCGAGCACGCCTTCCGCTTCGACGCCCTCGAAGGCGCGGGCATGTACGTCCACATCCCCGGACAGGGGACCGTGGACAAGGTGCTCCGCGCCGCGGACGAGACCGGCGACCGCGACGTGCTCTCGGAGACCGACACGCGCCTCATCGCCGCCGCCTTCGAACTCGACGCGACGCTCGTCACCGACGACTACGCGATGCAGAACGTCGCCGAGCGGCTCAACGTCGGCGTCGAAGTCATCGCCCAAGACGGCATCGCGGAACAGCGAAGCTGGAAGTTCCAGTGCCAGGGCTGCGGCCGGGAGTTCGACGAGAACAAAGAGCGCTGTCCCATCTGCGGGATGGAGCTGTCGCGGAAGAACCCGGCGTAAGCCGGTCGACTCAGCGGCTCGACTCTCCTTTCTCAGACCATGCCGGTCGCCTGCGCGTAGCTCACGAGGAACTGGACCGCGTTGTACAGCCCGTGGACCAGCGCGGCGACCAGCAGGTTCCCGCTCTTCTCGTAGACGAGCGCGAGGACGCTCCCGAGGACGAACACCATCCCCAGCGAGACGTACAGCCCCTCGCCGGAGAACGACCAGAGGTGAATCGACGCGAACACCAGACTGGACAGGACGACCGCGGGCGCGGGACCCCAGAGTCGGCGGAGTTCACCGAAGGCGATGCCGCGGAAAATAAGCTCCTCCGCCGGGCCGACGAGGGCGATGGTGATCACGGTGAGATACAGGAAGTACACCGGGTTCTCGCGGCCCTGCTGGGCGATGACGCTGTCGCCGCTCTGGATGCCGAGCGCGGACATCAGCGCCGACGCGCCGAGGTAGACGCCCATCACGGCGACGAACCCGCCCGCAATCCACAGGGCGTCGCGCGCGGTCGGTCGCTCGAACCGAATCAGGTCCCAGTCGTCGCGCATGGAGAGGTAGCCCGCGCCGACGACGCCGAAGCCGACGAACTGTCCGGCGGTCTGTATCGCGCCGACGAGCGCGGTGTCGCCCGGAACCACGCCGCGAGCGAGGCCGCCGGCGACCGAGCCGAGCGTCGCGCCGACGAGGAGCGAGAGGGCGACGACGATGATGATGCCACCGTACGCCTGGAGGTGGTCTGCGGGGCTCGCAGACGCGCGGGCGGTGTCGTGTGCCATTGCCCTCCCTTCGGAACGGGGTCGGATAACCGGTTCGGGTCGATTCTCACCAGTCTGTGGAGTCACGTGAGTCTGTGTCGCTTGCGCCGTTTTAGGAGGAGGGCCGGACTGCGGAACCACCTCGAAAGCCCCCGCCACGACGGCTCCCGCGGGCCGTCGCGGTCCTCGGCCTCCGGCCTGCGGTCCTCACCGGTCCGGGGTTCGCCCTCGACCGCGGCCCCTTTCAGTCCCACCCCGTGGACTGTTCGGTAGTCGCCGCTGGGTGGTTGTTCGGTCGTCGTCGCAAAAGCCGATTCTCGGCCGTGGTCGCCGTGCGCCGCTCGCTCCGACTACTCGACGACCAGTTCTTCTTTGTCGGCGACCGCGTCCGCTTCCTCGAAGTCGCCGCCGCCGAGCAGGCCGCGGGCGGCGCGTTTGCCCCACTCGACCGCCGGCTGGACGAACGTATCGACGCTGGCGAGTTCGCCGTAGAGGACGCAGGCGGCCTCCATCGCGTAGAGGAGTTCGCCGAGGCCGTACTCGTCGACGCGGTCGAGTTCGATACGGACGCTCGGGCGGTCGGCCGCGGCGAGGCTCGCTTCGGTCGCCTCGAACTCGGCGTCGAGCAGGTCGCCGAGCGACGAGCCGCCGAGATACGCGAGGCCGTCGAGGTCGGTCTCGGGGATAGACACGTCGTCGCGCTCCGTGGCGCGGACGAGCGTCACGAGCTTGTCGCGCGGGCCGGCGCGGTACAGTTGAAGCTGGGAGTGCTGGTCGGTCGCGCCGAGCGCCCGCAGGGGCGTCTGGCCGAGGCCGTCTTTCCCGAGCGACTCCGCCCACAGCTGGGCGAACCACTCGGAGAACGTTTCGAGCGACTCCGCGTAGGGCATCATTGCGTTCTGTCGCAGGCCGCGCTCGGCGAGGGCGTAAGAGACCGCGCCGTAGGCGTAGGCGGGCGAGTCGAAAAGCGAGTCCGACAGGCGCGCCTCCTGTGCGGCCGCGCCCTCCAAGACCGCCTCGATGTCGTGGCCGCAGAGGGCCGCGGCGGCGAGGCCGACCGTCGAGAGCACCGAAAAGCGGCCGGGGACGCCGTCGGGGACGGGAAGCGACGGGAGGTCGTGTTTGTCGGCGAGGTCGCGGAGGTTGCCCTCCTCGCCGGTCGTGACGAAGGTTCGGTCGGCCCAGTCGACGCCCGCGTCGGCCATCGCCTCCCGGACGACGAGGAAGTTCGCCAGCGTCTCGGCGGTCGTGCCGGACCGCGAGACGACGTTGACGACGGTCGACGCGAGGTCCAGCGAGTCGAGGAGGCGCTCGACGGCCTCCGGGTCGACGTTGTCGAGGTAGTAGGCGTCGACGTCGCTTTCGAGCGCGTCGGTGAGGGTGGCCGCGCCGAGGGCGCTTCCGCCGATGCCGACGGTGACGACCGCCGAGGGGTCGTCGAACCGGCTCACGGCGTCGCGAATCGCCGCGGGGTCGGTGCTGTTCGGGAGGTTCAGCGATTCGTAGCCGTGTTCGCCGGCCTCGCGGCCCCGTTCGATGCGGTCGTGGGCGGCCGCGACGCGGCCGTCGAGTCGTTCGAGCGTCTCGCGCGAGACGCCGTGGGCCGGCGCCGTGTCGAGGACGTTCCCGAGGTCTACCTGCATACAGGATGCCGCGTCGCCCGGCGTCAAAACGACACCGGTCGCTTTAATCGCGGCCGCTCCCAAGGGCGACCGATGGCAGACGACTACGGCGGCGTCGTCGGCGCGTTCCCGTACGCCTTCCGGCACAGCGAGTCGTGGCTGTTCAAGTTTTACGTGCTCGTCGGTGCGCTGGCGACGGGTGTCGTCTCGTTGTTCGTCGCCTTCGGACTCGTGGTCCTCATCGGCGCGACCGCCGGCGTCCCCGGCGGGTCGCTCACTCTCTCGCGGTCGTTCTACGTTCTCGTGGGGCTGTTCGTCGTCGCGCCGCTGGTCGCCCCGATACTGTTCGTCGCCCGACGACACCGCCGCACCGGGTCGAAACCGCGGTACGACCTGAGCCTCGCGCTCGCCGGATTCGTGTTCATGCTGTCGGTGTACGTGGGGCTTCTCGCGTCGGTGCCGGCGGAGCTTCAGACGCCGGCCGAGCCGTTCACGGTGGGCCCCGTGACCGTCTCGGCGCTCGTCCCCGTCGTCCGACTGCTCTACGGCCTGCCCGCAGTCTACGGTCTCGTCCCCCCGGTGGCGTGCGCGGCGGGCATCTACGGAATCCACCGACTGCTCCGATAAGCGCCGCTAACTCCGTTCTCACCCGACTCTCGCCGCCAACTCGTCGCGGTAGCGGTAGACGACCACAGAACTGACGACCCCGACGCCGACGAGGAGCGCCACCGTCCCGTAGTTCGCCGCGCCCGCGTTCCGCCCGGCGGCCGCCGCGAGGGCGAACGTCGGCAGGCGACCGACGGCGACGAGGACGACGAGCGTCCGGAGTCGAAGCGGCGAGAGCCCGGCGAGCGCGCAGAGCGCGTCGTCCGGGAACGCCGGCAGGAGAAACAGGACGAACAGCCCGGCGACGCCCCGGCGGTCGGCGAAGCCGTCGAACCGCGCGAGCGCGTCGTCGGCGACGAGACGCTCAACCGCGGGCCGCCCGAAGCGCCGGGCGAGCAGGAAGACGACGGCGCTTCCGGCGACGACGCCGACCATGCTGTAGACCGTCCCGGCGACCGTCCCGAAGAGGTAGCCGCCGACGGCGGCGAGGGCTTGCCCGGGAATCGGCGCGAGAATCACCTGTAGCGTCTGGATACCGACGAACACCAACGGGGCGAACGCCCCGGTCGATTCGACGGCCGAGCGGACCCACGCCGGGTCGGCGAGTCGCGGGGCGAACGCGGCGACGCCGACCGCGACGGCCGCGAAGGCGACCGCGACGACGCCGAGCCTGACGAGCGCCGCGTTCCGCGCGTCGGTCGAGTCGAACAGCCGACCGGTCACAGGAACGAGGCGGTCTTGAGCCGGGCGTTCAGCGCGTACTTCCGCAGGTACTGACGGGCGGTCGTTCGCGTCCCCCGCGCGACGGTTCGCCCGGCGCGAATCCCCTCCAAGATGTCGTCGGTCGTGACGCCGCCGTCCGCCTCGACCGAGACGGCCGTGTACGCCCGTCCGACCAGCGCGGGTCGGTGCGCGTCGCTCCCGCCCGTGCCCGGGAGTCCCCGCCGGCGGGCGTAGCGCCGCGCCTGCCCGTTTCTGAATCCGGTGAGCGTGTGGGCGTTGTACACCTCGATGGCGTCCACGTCCCGAATCGCCCGCCGGGACGCGCCGTGCCGGAACGTCTGAAACGGGTGCGGCACGACCGCGAGCCCGCCCGACTCGCGGGCCGCCCGCGCCGTCTCGGGGAGCGGTCGCCCCGTCACCGGCGGGTCGTCGACGCCGAGCGCGAGGAGGTGGCCGTCGGCCGTCGAGACCTCGACGCCGGGGACGACCCGGACGCCGTACTCGTGGGCGATGTCGAACGCCCGCGCGAGCGACCCGACCGAGTCGTGGTCGGTGAGTGCGACCGCGTCGAGGCCGACCGACGCCGCGCGGCTCAGCACCGCTTCGACCGACATCTCGCAGTCGTAGGAGGCGTCGGTGTGGACGTGGAGGTCGACCGCGAGCGTTCGCGGCCCCCGCGAGTCCCGCGTCCGACCGCTCATACCACGCCGAATTCGAGCGCGAGACAGCCGGCGACCGTCAGGACGCCGGCGACGCCGACGAGGACGTGTCCCGCGTCGGTCTTGTACGCCTTGTAGTCGGAGGTCATGAGCGGGCAGACCGCCACGATGGTCGCGCCCGCGACCCAGCCGTTCCACAGCGGGACGAACTGGAGGAGGAAGTAGTTCGCCAGCACGACGAGGTGCGTGTGAACGACCGTCGTCCCGTGGTAGTACGAGGTCCCCGAGTCGTCGCCGAACCCCTCGCTGTTGTGGCGGATGAGTCGCAGGCCGCCGAACGCGAGGACGACGAAGCCGACGACGGCGCTCACGACCGGGTTGGGCGCGAGCGCGACGTGGTACAGGAGCGCCGCCGACACGAGGTACGCGAAGATGTCGATAAAGGAGTCTATCTGTCGGCCGAACGCCGACGCGGTCCCGGTTTTGCGGGCGTAGTAGCCGTCGGCCTTGTCGAAGGCGAAGCCGACGAGGACGGCCACGATGGCCCAGTTCGGCTCGCCCGACACGAACAGTATCGCGCCGACCCACGCCCAGAAGAGCGCGCCCAGACTCAACCAGTCCGCGGCCCCGAGCCGCGAAACCATGTTCTCTCCGGTCGATGAGCGCACGACCTCGCTCGCCCGCGCGTCGACCGCGTCCAGCCGCCCGCGAACTGCCGACCTGAGTTCGTCCGTCATGCCTGTCTGTCCGACACACTCGTCCGGTCGAGTATAAATTTAACCGCTATAGTATATATAATTCAAATATCTATATACTTGGGTTCCCGAACGGAGCGCTCGGGACGGAACTGAGCGCTCTATACGGCTATGAACGCGGTGTGACGCGCCGGCGTCGCCACGGGCCGACTCGGTAGTACGCCCGGGTGCGGGCGACTCGGAAGCCGACGCGCTCGAAGGTCCACTGCGAGGGCCGGTTGTCGCGGGCGACGAGCGCGTGGACCGTCTCGGCTCCCTTCCCGCCGGCGACGGCGACGGCCCGCGAGACGAGCGCGGTGGCGATGCCGCGGTTCCGCGCCTCGGGCGCGACGAACACCCGGCGGACGTAGCCGCCGGGGACGGTCACGTCGGCCTCCAGCGGGTGAACGTGGTACGTCAGGCCGGGGTCGCCGAGAAAGAGGTAGCCGACGAGAGCACGCTCCACGTTCGGCCCGCCATCGAACGCGCACACCGCCGTCTCGTCGTCTCGAAGCTCCGAAAACGCGTCGTAGTCGGCTTCGAACCGCCGGGCCTCGTCGGGTTCGAGCGCGCGAATCTCGACTCCCGTCGGGGGGTCGCGGTCGGCGTCCGCCGCGTCGGCGTCCGCGACGTACTCGTCCATCTGCGTCGCCGTGAGTCCGCGGGCCTTGAGCGCGTCGTAGACGCGGCGGGCCGTCTCGGTCCGGGTCAACCGCCAGAGCGCGGGCATCGTCAGTCGCGTCGAAGCGCCGCGAGAAAAGCCCACCGTCGCCGTGGGTATCGGTGGCATACGCGGCCGCGAGCGCCCGAAACGGGGAAAAGGCCCGGTTGCTTACACCGGGTGATGACCGAGTCCGAGTCCGAGACCGAATCCGAGCGAACGGGAACCTTCCTGGTCACCGCCGCCGACGAGGAGTCGGCCGTCCTGAAGGACGTTCACTCCGGGCAGGTTCACGCGCTCTCGTCGAACCCCGGCGTCTCCGAGGACGAAGCCGTCCGCGGGACCGTCGCGCCCGACCCGCCGATGAACGTCTCGTGGCAACTCGTCGAAGTCGAGTCGCGCTGGACCGTCTCCGTCGAGCGCTCCACCGAGTCGCCGACGACGAACTCCCGCGACGTCGCCGCCGACAACCCCGACGGCGAACTCGTCCGCGAGGAACGCGCCGGGACCGGCGAGATTCACGTCCTGTCGGTCCCCGACGACATGACCGAACAGGCCGTCGACGACATCCTCGACGACAGGGAGGGCCTGCTGTCGCGGGCCGCCAGACTCGACGTGAACCGCGTCGAAATCCGCTCGCAACCGGGCGTCGTCGCGGTCCGCTACATGCCCTGAGCCGGGTCTTTTCTGCTCGCCCCCGCCCGTCTTCTCGCGCTCCCGCTACCGCTGTTTTCCGGTCGAGGAGACGGGACCGTCGGCGCTCTGGACGCACCACCCGCCGTGGACGCTCCCCTCGCGCTCGACGAACTCGACCGCCGTCCCCTCGCCGATGCGGGTCGCACCCGCGGGGTCGAGGTCCTCCACGCGGAGCGTCAGCGTCAGCGAGTCGCCGCAACAGCCCACGTCGAGGAACTCCTCCCACTCGTCGCCCGGGGCGGCCTCGCCGTGGACCCGCCGCAGGTAGGTCACGAAGCGGTCGGCGGTCAGTTGGTCGCGGCCCCACGCGCTGAGTTCGTCGGGAAAGGAGACGACCACGCGGGTCGCCGTCTGGTCGGTCGTCATAGTTCACGATTGTCGGCCAACGACTATGGGCCTGTCGCGGGTTCGTCGGGCGCTCGCCAGACCGTTCTGCGGCCGAGGCCGTCCGCGGATAAGAAACCTTATTCCGCACCGCTCAGGACCGCAACCCATGGTTGAGTTTACGGTACCGGAGGTAGACTACACCCGGTACACGAATCGCCAACTCGCGGCCGTCCCCCTCGCGGTCCTCGCGGTGGCCCTACTGGTCATCGGAGGGTGGTACGTCGCGACTGGTGCGCCGGTGAATCCGGGCGTCGACTTCACCGGCGGTACCGAACTCCGCATCGCAACGGATGCCCCGCAAAGCGAGGTCGCCGCGGCCTTCGACAGCCAGCCCGAGTCGATTCGCTCCGTCGCGGCCGACGGGACGTACGTCGTGACGTTCCAGTCCGGGAGCGCGACGTCGAGCGAACTGCAGACGCAGGCCGAAGACGCCGGCTACGAAGTCCGGTCTATCGACGCCGTGTCGGCCAACTTCGGCGGCGAGACGCAACTGCTCGCCCTCGGCGGCCTCGCGGTCGCCTTCGCGGGCATGAGCGTCCTCGTGTTCGCCATGTTCCGCTCCTTTGTCCCCTCCATCGCGGTCGTCCTCTCGGCGTTCTCCGACATCGTCATCCCGGTGGCGCTGATGAACCTCTTCGGCATCGAACTGTCGCTGGGGACCGTCGCGGCCCTCCTGATGCTCATCGGGTACTCGGTGGACTCGGACATCCTCCTGAACAACCACGTCCTCCGGCGCTCCGGTGACTTCTACGAGTCGACCGCGCGCGCCATGCGGACCGGCGTGACCATGACGCTCACGTCCATCGCGGCGATGATCGTCATGACCATCACGGCGACGCTGTTCGGGATTCAACTGCTCGCCGCCATCGGTACGGTCCTCGTGTTCGGTCTCACCGCCGACCTGATGAACACCTACATGCTGAACGTGACCCTCCTTCGCTGGTACAAGTTCGAGGGGGTGGCCCGATGAGCACGCTCCGCGACAACTGGCGGGTCATCTTCCTCGTCGTGGCCATCCTGTTTTCGACGTTCGCCCTCTTCTCGCCGACGATGGGCAACCAGTCCCCGATCGGCGAGGACGACAGCGCGACGAACCTCCAGTTCGGCCTCCAGCTCGACGGCGGGACGCGCATCCGCGCGCCGCTCGTCGGCGTCACCGCCGAGGACGTCGAGTTCAACGGCGACTCCGAGCGCGTCGTCGAACGGGAGGTCGCCGCCCAGATAGCGGGCGCCGACGCCGCGGACATCATCGCCCGCACGGGCGCGGAGTCCAACACGGTCGAAGCGACCATCGAGAACGTCACGGCCGACGACCTGAGCGCCGCGCTCGACGCCGCTGGCTACGGCCACGGCGAGGTCAGAGACGGCGTCACCGCGACGACCCGAGCCGAGACGGTCCGCGTCCTCCAGTCGAAGATCAACGAGGCCGGCCTCTCCGGCGGGACGGTCCAGCAGGTGACCACGGCGACGGGCGAGCACTTCGTCCTCGTCGAGGTCCCCAACCGCGACCAGTCCGACGTCGTCGACCTCGTCGGCGAGCGCGGGACGGTCCAGATCGACATCTACTACCCGACCTCGCAGAACGGCACGCGGACCTACGAGACGCGCGAGGCCGTCCTGACGCAGGCCGACTTCACCTCCATCGGGACCGCACAGGAGTCCCAGACCGGAAGCGGGGCGTTCGTCCCCGTCTCCGTCCGCGACGAGCCCGCAGGAGAGTTCCAGACGGCAGTTCAGGACACCGGCCTCGCCCAACCTGGCGGGACGCGGTGTACCTACATGGAAGACGGCGGCGAGAACACGACCGAGGGCTGTCTCCTCCTCGTCGTCAACGGCGAGGTCGTCAACGCCTTCGGGATGAGCCCCGGACTCGCGGACACCATGCGGGCCGGCGAGTGGGCCGGCGCACCGAGCTTCCAGCTCCAGACGCGCAACACGTCCGAGGCACAGGAAATCGCCATCAACCTCCGCGCCGGCGCGCTGCCGGCCAGCCTCGACCTCTCGGGCGAGGACAGCGGCACCTCGTCGTACATCTCCCCGAGTCAGGGTGAGAGCTTCAAGTTCGACTCGCTCATCACGGGTATCATCGCGGTGCTCGCGGTCGCCGGCGTCGTCTTCGTCCGCTACGGCAAACCGCAGGTCGCCTTGCCGATGATCGTCACCGGCCTCTCCGAGGTGTACATCCTCCTCGGGTTCGCCGCCGCCATCGGCTACCCGCTGGACCTCTCTGTCATCGCCGGCTTCATCGCCGTCATCGGGACCGGGGTGGACGACCTCATCATCATCGCCGACGAGGTGATGGCCGAGGGCTCCGTGACCTCGCGCAAGGTCTTCCAGTCGCGGTTCCGCCGGGCCTTCTGGGTCATCGGCGCGGCCGCCGCGACGACCATCATCGCCATGAGCCCGCTCGCCGTGCTCTCGCTCGGCGACCTGCAGGGCTTCGCCATCTTCACCATCCTCGGCGTCATCGTCGGCGTGCTCGTCACCCGCCCGGCGTACGGTGACATCCTCCGACTCCTCCTGACCGAGGACCGCTGAGGCCGTCCCAGTTCGGCCGACGCGTTTTTTTCGCCCGTCCGGAATGACATCCCGACCTCGAACACCGGAACCGCCGATTTCGTACGCTCGGGCAGCCTCGGCGATTCTCGCAGTTGATACCCCCGTATCCGACCGACTGTTCCCTATTCCAGAATCGATAGACGGTGGCGGTTTCGATCGTCCCCGCCGGGGAGTAGTCGCCGATAGAATCATATAGACTGCCTATAAAATACTGCTTGAAGCGGCAACCAAGCAACCGCCGCCCGTCGGTAATCACGGTGCACGCACTCCACTCATGGACGACACGCCACTTCGACACGACGACACGGACGCGACGACGACCCGGCCGGCCGCCTCGCGGCGGTCCGCCGGGGACGACGAGGAGTACGTCGCCATCGTCGCCCCGTACGACGACGCACCTGACGAGTGCACCATCTTCCCCGCAGGACTCTCCGAAGACGAGTTGCTGACGACGTGGCTCTCCGCGCAGGAAGGCGGGTACGTCGCGCTCGCCGAGATGCGGTAGCCCCGCTCAGCGACCCGTTTTCGAACCACCCCGACCCTCCACTTTTTCGACCGCCGGTCCCGCGACGCCTCAGAAGTCCCCCAGCGACGACTGTTCGTGGGCGGCCATGAGGTCGGCGCAGGTGGACCACGACTTCCGCGCGCAGTCCGGCAGGATTCCGTGTTCGCGGACGTACTCCCGCAGGAAATCGCGGGTCGTTCCGTCGCTCGGGTAGCCGCTTCCCACTTCCCCGTAGGCCGCGGCGAGTTCTTCGACCCGCCGGTCGCGTTCGACCTTCGCCACGACGCTCGCCGCGCCGACGATGGCGTGTTCGTCGTCCGCGCGGTGCTGGGCGTGGACCTCGACCGAGACGCCCGCCTCGGCCAGCCCCTCGCGGACGCGGCGGCCGAATCTGGACTCGCTCACGTCGCCCGCGTCGCAGACGAGCTCGTCGTCGTCGACGGCGACGTCGGCGGCCGCCTCGACCTGCGCCCGGACGGTCAGCAGGTTCATGTCCGTCTCGGGGTCGTCGATGGTCTCCGGTTCGACGAACGCGACGCCGACGTCGATGTCGTCGCGCTCCCGGAGTTTCGCGGCGAGTTCCTCGCGCCGCTCGGGAGCGAGTCGCTTCGAGTCGGCGATTCCGTCCGGGAGGGCGTCGGGGTCCGCCCGGACCGCCGCGGCGACCATCGGACCCAACACGGGTCCCTTTCCGGCCTCGTCGACGCCGATGTGCATATCTGGTCGGGTCTTGGGGTGGAGAATTAGAGGTTGCGGTCCGCGACGACGCCCGTGGGAGGTCCCGGGGTCTCGTTTCAGTCCTTGAAGAACTCGTCGTCCTCGAACGGTTCGTCCTCGCCTTCGACCGCGATGACGTCGAGCGCGGTGACGACCGCGCCCGTGTCGAGGATGTCGGCGAGGCTCGGGTTGGTTCGGCCCTCGTCGCCGGAGACCAGTTCCTTGATGTAGAGGCCGCCCTCGCCGTGGATTTCGACGGTCGCGTGGCGCGCGTCTTCGAGGTCGCCGGTGGCGTCGTAGACGTGGCGGGTGCGGGTGATGCTCGCGCGGCGGTGGTCGACGCGGTGCGGGGTGTACTGCTCGATGGTCGCGCCGGTGAGTTCGTCAAGCGCGGCTTGCAGCTCCTCGTCGGTCACGTCGTCGTCGAACTCGACGGCGGCGCGGTACTCCTTGCTCGCGTCGAGTTTCTTCACGCGCTCGACCATGTCGTAGGTGGCGAGGTGGAGTCCCTCGACCTCGATTTCGCCGCCGGCCATCGCGTTGATGTCGCCTTCGAGCTGTTCCACGTCGACGGTGCGGCGACGGGGTTCCATGATTTCGACCACGAACGGCCGGCCGGTGCCGAGCATGAGCGCGTCGACGTCCTCGCGGCCCGCGCCGTGGAACTTCGCGTCGACGCCGTCCATCACGTCCGTCACGACGGGGGCGACGAAGCCCTCGACGCTGTCCTCGTAGAGGTAGCCGGAGCCGCCGCAGTAGTCGCACGGCTCTTTGCCCTTGTAGCCCGAGCCGTCGCACTCGCGGCAGGGCCACTCGGTCTGCGGGATGTCGCGGGCGAGCTTCCGGTAGCGCCCGTAGACGAACGCGGAGTTGAGCTGCGCCTCGACGGTGTCGGCCTCGATGTCGAGGAGGAACTGCACGTCCGGGCGGGTGAAGTCCACCTCGGTGCCGGTGAGCCGGCCCACCCGCTTTCCGACCTCGCGGTTGAACTCGGATTTGAACAGTTCGCCGGCGTCCTCGGGCAGCCCCGCGCCCTCGCGGAGGAGCAGTTCGTTCTCCTCGACCAGCGGCGGCGCGCGGGTGCCGACCTGATACGTCTCGACCTCAACGTCATCGATGGCCTCGGCGCAGCGTTCCGCCCACTCGTCGAACTCGGCGCAGGCCCCCTCGCAGACCCAGCAGTCCTCGGTCTCGACGGCCTCGTACGGCTCGTCGTCGTCGAGGGCGGCGGCGACCCGGAGCGACTTGCCCCGCTCGGCGTTCGTCAGCCCGAAACTGCGCTCGGCGAAGGCCCGGCCCAGACAGGCGTCGCAGACCGGCCCGCTCTCGGCGAGCGCTCGCGCGTCCTCAAGGATGCTCATGGTCGGTCTCTATCGGGGCGCGCGTAACTAGCTTACTTTGTTCGCCGGGTCGTCGCGGCACGGCTTGGCGACAGACCTCAGAACAGCGCTGTTTGTCAACACGGCCCGAGTGGAGTGCTATCTCGGCTCCGAGAAATTTGATGTACGGCGGCGTGGTAGCCGCTTCAACACCCGGCTCTCCGGTCGATATCTCGTGTCTCTCAATACGCAAACGAATCGGACGCTCGCACTGTTTTCGACCATCGCGGTCCTCTGGGGGACCTCCTTCATGGCCATCGAGGTCGGTCTCGACGCCCTCCCGCCCGTGCTGTTCGCCGCCCTCCGGTACGACGTCGCCGGCGTCGTGCTGTTCGTCTACGGTCTGCTCGCGGCGGCGGACTGGCGACCCCGCGGCCGCGACGAGTGGCTCGTCGTCTTCGTCGGCGGCGCGCTCCTCATCGGCGCGCACTTCTCGCTTCTGTTCTCCGGCCAGCGGTACGTGACGAGCGGCGTCTCGGCCATCGTCATCAGCCTCGCACCCGTCCTCACGCCGTTTTTCGCGTGGCCGATGCTGCCCGAGGAGCGCCTCGACGCGTTCGGCTTCCTCGGCGTCCTGCTGGGGCTGGCCGGAACGGTGGTCATCGCCCTCGCCTCGGGGTCGGTCGGCGGCCAACTCCTCGGCGTCGTCCTGCTGTTTCTCGCCGCCGCGGCGTGGGCGTTCGGCTCGGTGCTCGTCAAGCGCCTCCCCGGAAATCCCCCCGTCGTCGCGATGCAGGCGTGGATGATGCTCCTCGGCGCGGGCATGCTCCACGTCACGAGCCCCGTCCTCGGCGAACCCGGCCTCGCGAGCGTGGCGTGGTCGCCGCTCGTCGTCGCCGCGCTGCTCTTTTTGGCCGTGCTGTGCAGCGCCGTCGGCTTCATCGCCTACTTCGTCCTGCTCGACCGAATCGGCGCGGTCGAAATCAGCCTCGTCAACTACGTCACGCCGGTCGTCGCCGCCGTTTCCGGCTGGGCGTTCCTCGGCGAGCGCATCGGCCCCGTCACCGTCTCCGGCTTCGCACTCATCCTCCTCGGCTTCGCGTTCATGAAGCGCGACGCGCTCGGCCCGCTGGCCCGTCGCCTCGGCGTCCGCGCCGGCCTCGTCGCGCCCGAACCGGCGACCGACTCGGACGCCCTGCCGACCGACGACTGAGTCCGCCCCACCCCCGGCCCGCGGGGGGTCGCGGTCCCGTCGCTTCGGGCGTGGCCGCGGGAATATCGAACCCCGTTCGAGTCGAAAAAAGTCCCGCCGCGTCCGACGCCGGTGTCCGCGCCGGCGTCAGTCGCGTTGCTCAGTTGCTGGTCTCGTTGCCCGACGACGTGGTCGTCTCGTCGGACGTCGTGACCGTCTCGTTGGTGGCGGTCGTCGTCGTAGCCGTCTCGTTCATCGCGGTTTCGTTCGTGGACGTCGTCGTAGTCGTCCCGTTCGTCGTCGTGTCGTTTGTGGTCGTCTCGTTCGCAGTCGTCGTGGTCGCGGTCCCCTCGGCGGCGACTTCGTGGGTCGCGAGGACTTCCTCGGCACCCTCGGTGCCGACCCAGACGACTTCGACCGTCGAACCGGTCTCCGCGGACTCGATTTTCTGGAAGTTACCGACCGAGACGGGGAAGTCTTCGGTCTCTTCGCTGTCGTCGACCCACGTCGTGGCGCGCTCGTCGTCGACGGCGACGTAGACCTCGCTCGTCTCGTCGGCGGTGATTTTCTCGCCGCCCATGTGGACGACGCGGAGGACGCCGCTGTTCGTGCGGAAGGCGAGTTCGGGGTCCGGAACCTCGGCCGGTTCGGCCTCGGTCGTCGTCTCCCCGGCGGTGCCGTTACCCGTCTCGTTCCCCGCGGTCGGCTGCGACCCGGAGTCACCGCCCATACAACCGGCGGTGGTGAGGAGGGCTCCCGTCGCGGCGACGCTCTTCAGGAAGGTACGTCGTTCCATACGCCACGGTTTGCAAGCTAGTATATATGTCTTGTAGTTTACAGTTTGGGGATGGATAACGACCCGCACAACCGGTTTCCGTATCTCGAATATCAGGTAGTTACAGCAGGCCGACCTGTCCGAGTACCCAGAGAGCGACGAACGCCGTGGCCGCGCCGAGCGCGACGAGAAGCAGGGCGATAGCGGCGACCGCGGCCAAGAGGAAGCGCCGGTCGGCCGCCGCGGCCGCGGGGGAGGCGTCGTCGTATCGGGCTTCCAGTAGGCGGACGTTCCGGGCGTTGGCCTTCCACGCCGCGTCGAACACGTCGCCGACGAGCGGCAGCGACCCGACGGTCGCGTCGAGGACGACGTTGCCGAGCATCCGCGCGAGGGTCGCCCGCGGGACGCCGAGCATCGCGGCCTCGACGAGGATGTACGCCGAGAGCGCCGAGGCCGTCGCGTCGCCGATTCCCGGGACGAGCCCCAGTATCGGGTCGAGGCCGACGCGGTAGTTCGTCCCCGGAACCTCGAACGCCTCGTCGAGGTAGAAGCTCACCGCGCGGAGCCGCGCGAGGGTCTCTTCGTCGCCGACGCCCGCCGACTCGAAGTCGACGACTGCGTCGGGTTCCAGCGGGTCGTCAGCGCCGCTGTCGCCGTCGCTCGCCGCCGCGGGCGTCGCCGGGGTGTTCCTCAAATCGTTCACACGTGTCAACTCGCGCGGGCGGACCTTGAGAATAGCGTCGGCCGGGGTCGAACTGGAACGGTCGGAACGGACCACACGCGAGACTGCCGAAAAAAGCGCGACGCGTCGCCCCCACGGTTCGGGCGAGCGCGTCGTCGGAGCTACGAAACCGGACGCCGTCGTCTGACCAAGCCGGACGCGGGGCTGACGGCGGACCCCCTGTGGTCGGTGCCCGCGCTCAGAGGCCCACCTCCATCGCGCGCTCGACGACGTCCGCTCCGTAGCGCTCTTCTAACCCCCCGTGTTGGTCCGGGCGGTGTTCGTACACGTCTTGGAACAGGCTGATGGGCGTCATCGCGGCCTGATAGGTCGCCTCGTCCCACATGCGGTCCTTTTCGATGTCGATTTCGGTGCCGCCGATGCGGAGCGTCGCGGACTGCGTCATGGCGATCGCGCCGCGGCCGGCCTCCTTGGCCGCCTCGAACTCCTCCATGGAGTCGACGATGTCGTCCATGCTCGGGACGTACGAGGTCAGGCCGAGCAGTTCCTCGCGGAGTTCGTCCGCGGTGAGCTCCCGCGCGTCGCCGCCGACGCGGAGTTCGTAGCCGCCGTCGGTGGCTTCGAGCGAGAGGCGGTCGCCGTCGTAGGCTTCGACGCCGTCCTCGGACGCGAGTTCGACCTCCTCGCCGCCCGCGTCGAGGAGCCAACTGCCGGTCTTCGGCGGGAGCGGCGATGTGTTGGCCTCGACGACCTGCCCGGGGGTGAGCGACCAGATACCGAGCATCCCCTTCGCCTGATTCTCGGTCATGCGCTCGCGGTAGCCCTCCACGTCGCGGATGTCGTCGTAGGGGCCGTCGACGGCGATACAGCCGGCGGCGCTGGCCCCGCGGGAGGTGTTGTGTCGAAGCTCCGGCCACGCCGGGAGTTCTCCCGTCGGCGTCATGGCGCGCATGTCCTTCGTGTAGTCGACCTCGCCGTCGACGAGGAGGAACAGCCGTTCGAGGTTGTTCGTCGGCTTGCCCATCTCGTCGCGGAGGTCGCCCATCGCGAGTTCGGCCGCGCCGCTCTCGATGATGACCGACATGGCGAGGCTCCCCTCGTCGAGCCCGTGCTCGTTCTCGACGATGGTGAAGCACTCGTCGGCCTTCTTCCAGTCGTCGATGCCGCCGACCTCGGGAATGACGAAGCCGTCGATGTGCTCGACCGCGCCCCGCTTGGGGTCGGTGATGTCGAGCATGTGCCGGAAGCCCTGATACCGGGTCCCGGGGCTGTCGCGGTGCCAGACCATCCGCGGGTGAATCTCGCCGGGGAAGTCGGCTCCGCGTTCGGCGACGACCTCGACGATGTTCTCGGCTCCCTCGTCGCGCATCGACGGCGCGGTGGCGTCCTCGTTGTCGGGGACCCACACGTCGGGGGCCTGCATCCCGCGGAGGCCGGCCGCCCGTCGGAGCATCTTCGCGGAGTCGTCTTCGCCCTCGACGGCCGTCGGCGAGGTGAAGAACGTCCGCACGAACTGCCGGTCGTGTCTGCGCTCAGTCATCGTCGTTGCTCGTGATGGGGTCGGCCTGCTCCTCGCTGAACCCTTCGGACTCCTCGATGCGCCGGCGCGCCTCGGGGTCGAACTGCGTCTCGATGTCCTGGTACCGCGAGACGAACGACAGCTCGTGGTGGCTCTCGGTCGGGTGGTCGAGGTAGCGCTGTTCGAGGTCGAACTGGCCTTCCTCGTCCCGTTCGGCGAGCTTCTTGAAGTCCTCGTAGACGGCGTGCGCGCCCGAGTGGAGGCCGAACAGCGTGATGAAGATGTACTTGTAGCCGAGGTCGCCCAACTCCTGGAACGTCAGCGGGTCCTCCTCTTCGGACCACGCGAACGACGACGAGTAGTTGAACGCGAGCTTCAGGTCCGGGTGGGTCTCGTGAATCTCCTCGGCGTAGGCGACGGCGTCCTCCCGGGAGGGGTTCGGCATCTCGGGCCAGACGATGTCGACGCCGGCGTCGGCGTAGATGCGACCGCGCTCGACGTGTTCGTCCCAGTCGCCGTTCGAGGAGCCGTAGGCGTCGGTGCGGGCGATGACGACCGTGTCCTCCGACTGCTTGGCGTCGACGGCGGCCTCGAAGCGAGCCTTGGCCTTCTCGCGAGAGACGATTTGCTTGCCCGCGATGTGGCCGCAGCGCTTGGGCGTCGTCTGGTCTTCGATGTGGACGGCGGCGACGCCGGCCTTCTCGTACTCGCGGACGGCGCGGCGGACGTTGTGGACGCCGCCGTAGCCCGTGTCGCAGTCGGCGATGACCGGCAGGTTCGTCGCCTCGACCATTCGCTTCGCGTTCTCGACCATCTCGGTCATCGTGACCATCTCCAAGTCGGGGAAGCCGAACTGCCCGAGGACCGTCGAGTAGCCGGACATGTAGGCGGCGTCGTGGCCCGTCATCTCGGCGAGGCGGGCGTCCAGCGCGTGGTACATCCCGGGGGCGAACACGAAGTCCTGCGTGTTCAGCATCTCCCGCAGTTCGCGGGCCTTCTGGTTGTCAACATCCTGTGCGAAGACGTCGCTGTCGAGTTCGGTCGGGTTCATTGGGTGTCGGTGGGCTGCATCGTTCGCTCGATGCGGTTCAGTTGGGCGCGGAGCGCGGCGAGTTCGCGCCGAATCGTCGTCATCTCGTCGTCCTCACCCGGCCGTTGGATGAAGGGGACGAGCGGCGCGTCCATGTTCTCCTCGTTGTTGGGGGAGCGCCGCGCGGCGCGAGGCCGAGTCGTCGTCGAGCGAGGGGTGGTCGGCGTGCGGGTCGTCGTGTCGGTTCGGGTCGTGTTGTCGCGGTCTGTCATCGGTTACGTCGGTGGGGTCGGCGGTCGGTAGCGGTCGGTTCGTATCGCGGTCGTCGAGCGGTCGGTCGCGTGGTGTGCTGCGGGTACTACCATCGGATGTCTCCTCACCCGGTTGGACTGCCGAGCCGTACAAATAGTTAATGATTGATAATGATAATATTAGTTAATGACTTAGTTCTGTACAGACGGATATTAGGGCCTAATTTGACACGTCATACCACATCACACGCGGCGGGCGGACTCCCGACGGCGACGACCGGCGGTGGTCGTCGCCGGGCGTGCCACGCCGTGACGGGGCGTTCCGCGGACACTACGCTTAATCGCGTCCACGCCCGACGACGCACCAACGAATGGCATCCGCGATTGAGATACGCGACCTGACGAAGTCCTACGGCGACGTCCGCGCCCTCGACGGCGTCGACCTCGACGTTCCGGAGGGGTCGTTCTTCGGGCTGTTGGGGCCGAACGGGGCGGGCAAGACGACGTTCATCAACATCCTCGTCGGCCTCGTCCGCAAGACCGGCGGGAAAGCGAGCGTCTTCGGTTACGACGTGGAAGACGACTACCGCGAGGCCCGCGACCGCATCGGCCTCGCGCCGCAGGAGTTCAACGTGGACCGCTTTTTCCCCATCCGCGAGGTGCTCGAACACAAGGCGGGCTACCACGGGATTCCGCACGACGAGGCCGCAGAGCGCGCCGACGAGGTGCTCAAGCGCGTCGGCATCTACGACAAGCGCGACACCCGCTTCGACTGGCTCTCCGGCGGGATGAAACGCCGCTTCATGCTCGCGCGGGCGCTCATCACCGACCCCGACCTGCTCATCCTCGACGAGCCGACCGCCGGGGTCGACGTGCAACTGCGCCACGAGCTCTGGGAGACCATCGTCGACCTCAACGACAGCGGGACGACCATCCTCCTTACGACCCACTACATCGAGGAGGCAGAACGCCTCTGCGACGAGGTCGCCATCCTCGACTCCGGCTCCGTCATCGAGGTCGCCAGCCCCGAGGAACTGATGGACCGCGGCACCGACGACATCGTCGTCCAACTCCGCGACCCGCCGACGGCGGTGCCCGACTTCGCGGCCGACGACGACCGCGTCGAGGCCGTCGAACTGGACGGCACTCGCCTCGTCGTGACGGCCCAGCAGGGCGGCCTCGTCGCTCCCGACGTGGTGCAGGCGCTCGACCGGCAGGGCCACGAACTCGTCGACCTCGAAATCTCCCGCACGTCGCTCGAAGAGGTGTTCGTCGAGATGACGAGACAGGGTGAGGGCCGCGCCACCGCGGAGGTCGAGCAATGAGCCTCACGAGCCTCGACGTGACCGGCTTTTACGCCCTGCTTCGCCGCGAGGTCCTCCGGTTCGTCCGCCGCCCGCGCAACACGTTCGTCCCGCCGTTTATCACGAACGTGCTGTACTTCTCCGTCTTCGGCGTCATCCTCGGCGAGCGCATCAACGAGATCGCGGGCGTCCCGTACATCCTGTTTATCCTCCCCGGCCTCATCGTCCTCGGAGCCGTCTCCAACGCCTTCGAGAACGCCTCGTTTTCCATCTTCCACGGCCGCTGGAACCGCTACATCGAGGAGGCGCTCACCTCGCCGCTGTCGTACACCTCGATGGTCGGCGCGTACGTCCTCTCCAGCGCGACCCGCGGGGTGCTCGTCGGCGCGCTCGTCGCCCTCATCGGGATGGTCTTTACCACCGTCGGCGTCGCCCAACCGCTCTATCTGGTCGCGTTCATGCTCGTCATCACCCTGCTGTTCGCGGGGCTCGGCGTGGTCGGCGGCCTCTGGGCCGACGACTTCGACGACCTGACGATGATGAACCAGTTCATCCTCCGGCCGCTGGTGTTCTTCGGCGGCGTCTTCTACTCGCTCAACGAGATTCCCGAGACCTTCCAGCAGGCGTCGCTCCTCAACCCGATGGTGTACATGGTCAACGGCGTCCGCTACGGCTTCCTCGGCGTCACCGAGGTGGACCCGAACCTGTCTCTCGGCGTGCTGACGGCGCTCACGCTCGCCGTCGTCGGTCTCAACGTCGTGCTGTTCCGCCGCGGCTACGGCCTGACCGACTGAGGTCGGTCGGCCGGCTCCGTCTTCTCGCGTCTCGTCGTCCGGGTTTCGGTCGTCGAACCGGCGTTCGCCGACTGTCTTATCCACCGAACTGTCTTTTCTAATGACAAGTATTTTGTCACCGGCTCTAAAACTCCCGTCCGCAGTATGGTATCAAAACCCTCCTCCGCGGCGTCGGCGCGGACCGTCTCGGTCCTCGCCCTCGTCGCGGCCGTCCTGGTTGGAGCATTCCTCGCCCCCGTCGTCTACGACGCGGCCGCCCCCACCTCCGACAGGGTCGCGGTCATCTCGGTCGACGGGACCATCACCTCCTACACAGCTGACCAGCTGGAAGAGGACCTCCACGAAGCGCGAGAGAACGAATCGATACAGGCGGTCGTCCTGAAGGTCGACAGCCCCGGCGGCTCCGCGGCCGCCTCAGAGCGGATGTACATGGCGGTCAATCGGACCGCCCAAGAGATGCCCGTCGTTTCGAGCGTCCAAGGCACGGGCGCGTCGGGGGCGTACTACACGATGCTCCCCTCCGAGAGCATCTACGTGACGCCTTCGTCGGTCATCGGGAGCGTCGGCGTCCGCGGGTCGGCCCCCATCGGCGGCACGTCCAGCGAGATTCGCACCGGCCCGGACAAGGCGTCGATGACCGTCGACCAGCGCGAAGCCCAGATCGAGACGCTGAAACACGCCTTCGTCGGCAGCGTCATGGACCACCGCGGCGACGACCTCTCGCTGTCGCGCGAGGAGGTCGCCTACGCGAAGGTCTACACCGGCGCTCGCGCCACGCAGAACGGCTACGCCGACGACATCGGCACGCTCCAGACGGCCATCGACCGCGCCGCCTCCGAGGCCGGCCTCGAAAACTACGAGGTCGTCGAGAAGGACCCGCCGACCCGGTCCGGTATCATCCTTCTCAGCTCCCAGCGCGGTAACTCGACGGTCGTCATCGACGAGAGTCCCATCGGCTACGACGGCGTTCGCGCGCCGCAGTTCCTGATGGTGTACGGACAGGTGCAGTACGAAGACGAGGTGATCGCTAATGTCTCAGCGTAACGTACTCAGCGGGACGGTCGTCTTCGCGGTCGCGCTCGGCCTCATCTTGGTCGGGGCCGCGGTGGCACCCTACGCCGTCCAACTCGGCGGCAGCGACTCGACAGACACCCAAAACGCCGCCAAACA
Organism: Haloferax sp. KTX1; assembly: GCF_902410085.1. NCBI lineage: Archaea > Methanobacteriati > Methanobacteriota > Halobacteria > Halobacteriales > Haloferacaceae > Haloferax > Haloferax sp. KTX1. The sequence goes on from NZ_CABPRH010000006.1 coordinate 57,633, forward strand.
GGCGTTCGACGCGGACGAACTCGTCGCCACGCCCGGCCCCGAGTCTGGCGAGGTGACGATGGACTCGAACGCGGCACCGAAGACCGTCCTCATCGACGTGGCCCACGGCAACGACGTGAGCGAGTCCGACGTGCAACCGCTCGTCGACGCCCTCGTCGCCAACGGCCACCAGGTGAAGTACCTCACCCGTGAGGACGCCCAGCGGAACTTCAACGCCTCGCTCCGTCGGGCCGACGCCTTCGTCGTCGTCAACCCCGAACAGCCGTACACCAGCGGCCAGCTCACCGGTGTCCGGGAGTTCGAGGACGCCGGCGGCCGCGTCGCCCTCGTCGGCGACCCGCAGTCCGCGGGCACGACGAGCGTCCTCGGGCTCGTCACCGTCTCGGTGTCGTCCGGGACCACCGGCGGCGACGCCGGCCTGACCTCGGACTACGGGGTCACGTTCGGCTCGTCGTCGCTGTACAACATGCACGACTACTACCTCAACTACGAGAACGTCTACGCCACGCCCGAGGGCGACACCGCCCTGACCGAGGGCGTCGACGAGGTCGTGTTCCGCGACGCCGCGCCGCTTTCGGTCTCGGCAGACGGCGTCTCGCCGGCGCTCGTCTCCGGCGGCGAGACCCGCGTCGAGTCGATTCGCAAGCCCGGTCCGTACACGGTCGCCGCCCAGAGCGAGACGGTCGTCGCCATCGGCGACGCCGACTTCCTCGCGCCCGAGTCGGCCTACGAGGCCGACAACGAGGTGCTCGTCGGCAACCTCGCGGACTTCCTCGTCTCCGGCGACAAGGAAGCCGGCGCGCCCGAACCGGCCACGCCCGAAACCGGCGGTCCGGCCGGTTCAGCGCCGGGGTCAGCACCCGGTTCGACAACGGGGTCAGCACCCACCCAAGGAACCACGCCCACGCCGGCGTAACTGCGTCGCCCCGACGCGACCGAAGCCGGCGGCCGGCTCTCTCGTCCCGGACTCGACTTTTTTCTCACTCGACTCCGAGCGACGGCTAAGCCCCCGTTAGGCGTCGTCGCCGCCGTCGGCGATGCGGTCGGCGTCGGCCTCGTCGGCCGCGCGGCTTCGCTCGACCAGTCGCGCGAGGATGTCCGCGGGGACGCCCGACACGTCGCCGGCCTGAATCCCCCACAGCGTCGCGTAGAGCCCGCCGAGTTCGACGAGTTCGTCGTGGGTCCCCGACTCGACGACTTCGCCCTCGTCGAGGACGACGATGGCGTCGGCGCGGCGGACCGTCGAGAGCCGGTGGGCGATGACGAGCGTCGTCCGGCCCGCCGAGAGCCGGTCGAGCGCGCGCTGGATGAGCAGTTCCGTCTCGGTGTCGACGGCGCTCGTCGCCTCGTCGAGGACGAGAATCCGCGGGTCTTGGAGCATCGCGCGGGCGATGGAGAGCCGCTGGCGCTGGCCGCCGGAGAGCTTCACGCCGCGCTCGCCGATACGGGTGTCGTAGCCCTCGGGGAGCCGCGAGACGAACTCGTGGGCCTCGGCGGCTCTCGCGGCCGCGACCATCCCCGATTCGGTCGCGTCGAACGCCCCGTACAGGAGGTTCTCCCTGACCGTGCCGTCGAAGAGGTACACGTCCTGACTCACGTAGCCGATGGCCTCGCGGAGGTCTCTGATGCGCACGTCGCGCACGTCGCGGCCGTCCACGCGGACCGCCCCGTCCGTGGGTTCGTAGAGCCTGAGGAGGAGCTTCGCGACGGTGGATTTTCCAGCGCCCGTGGGGCCGACGAGCGCGACGGTTTCGCCCGGGTCGGCCGCGAACGAGACGTCGCGGAGCACCTCGCGGCCGGTCGCGTAGGCGAACGAGACGCCGTCGAACTCAATGCGGCCGGCGACCGCGTCGAGGGATTCTGCGTCGGGCGCGTCGCGGACGACGGCCTCGCGGTCGGCCAGTCCGAAGATGCGCTCGCCCGAGGCGCGGGCGTTCTCGTAGGAGTTGACGATGCGCCCCGCGCCCGACAGCGGGTCGATGAACCGCTGGGTCATGAACAGGAACGTGACGAACTCGCCGACGAGCAGGTCGCCGGTGAAGGGCGCGGGCGGGCCGAAGATGAGCCAGACGCCGCCGATAGCGAACGTGGCGGCGAACGCGACGCCAGCGAGGAGTTCCATCGACGGCTGGTAGAGGTAGTCTAGCCTGACGACCGCGAGGGCGCGCCGGTAGTACTCCATCGAGGCGTCGGCGACGCGGTCGGTCTCGTAGTCCTCGGTCGCCGAGGCCTTGATGACCTCCATCCCCGAGACGTTGTTCTCGATGCGGGTGTTGAGCGCGCCGACGCTCTCGCGGAGCGCGCGGTACAGCGGCCGAATCGTCCGCATGAACCAGACGGTGAAGACGGCCAAAAGCGGGACGGCCACGAGCGTGACGACCGCGAGCTGGGCGTTCAGATAGAACAGCACGCCCGCGATGCCGACGACGGCGACGACCAACTGGAGGCCGCCCGACAGCGTGCTGTCGAGGAACGTCCGGAGGTTGCGCACGTCGCCGTCGAGAATCGACAGCACCTGCCCGGTCTGTTTGTCGTCGAAGAAGGCCATGTCGAGGCGCTGGAGCGCGTCGTAGGTATCGACGCGGACGGCGTGCTGGACGCGGTTCGAGTAGACCGCGAGGCCGAGCCCCTGCACCCACGAGAGCGCGACGCCGCCGACGAACGCCCCGATGACGAGCCAGAAACTCAGCCAGAACTGCCCGGTGACGGTCGTCGGGAGCCACGACGACGGGACCAACGGCAGGGCGTACGCCGTGTTCCGGAAGAACACCGCGTCGATGGCGACCCCGAGGACGAGCGCCGGCACGATAGCGACGAGTCGCCCCAAGACGCTCGCCAGTAGCCCGACGACGAACCACGCGAGGTTCTCGCGTCCGTATTCGGCGAACAGGCGGACCATCGGGTCGCGCCCGGATTGGCGGCTCACTTACCCGAGGTAAGCGTTCCGCGAGTATGACGTGCGCGGTCGGGGTGATTCGCGTCTCCCGGTCGCCCCGGCGCTCGCCTCCCGTGGCCCCGCGCGAGTGAACACCGATAAGACCCTCACGCGCCGAGTCGGATCCATGCGCCAATTCATCGTCATCGGCCACGACGCGCCGACGACGCCCGACTTCTCGCTCGACGACATCGCGGGCGGGGCCGGCCGCCTCGACGTGCTCTGCCGCTGTGTCAACTCCGCGTTCTTCCTCTCGCACGACATCCGCGAGGACGTTCGCGTCCACCTCGTCCTCGGCGACGAGTACACCGTCCGCTTCGAGGGGTCGGAACTCCGCCGGCTCAACCCCGACGAGCGCTCCACCGCCGCCCTGATCCGCAACGCGCTCGAAAAGCGTGAGGAGGCCATCGGCCACATGCCCGCCGAGTCGTCGCCGGGCGTCTCCATCCGCCGGATGGGCTTCGAGACGACGCTGGAGGAGGCCGCCCGCGACGCGACCGTGGTCGAACTCCACGAGGACGGCGACCCCGTGGTTCAGGTCGACCCGCCCGAGAACCCGCTTTTCGTCCTCTCGGACCACCACGACTTCACCGACGAGGAAGCCGAGTCGCTGGCGGCCGCCGCCGACGAGCGGGTCCGACTCGGCCCGGAGATTCTCCACGCCGACCACTCGATTACGGTGGCGCACAACTACCTCGACACAGCCGGGTATTCGCGGTACTGAGTCGGGGTCGGCGGTGTGTCACGTCGTCTGACGGTGGCCCGCAATCACAACTGTTAAACGCGACGGTGGCTTGCCTCAAAATGCGGGCCGGTGGGGTAGCTTGGTATCCTTCGGCCTTCGGGTGGCCGTAACCTCAGTTCGAATCTGAGCCGGCCCATACTGTATATACCCCTTTTCCCGCATTTTCTTACACTTTCCAGCCACTGCTCGGGGTGGTCCGCGTGAGTCTCGCGCCCTCTCGGAAGGCGGGAGATACCGTCGAATCGACGGTCGTTCAGGTCCACCCAGAGCTTCGGCACGTTCCCGACAGCCAGCACGAACACCACGACGCTATCGTCACGGAACTGCTGACGCCGAGTCGAGAGCTCCCGTTCGTCGGAATCTGTCTCCTCGAAGTCGGCACCATCGTCGAAATCAAGAGCGCGATGGTCGTCTATGGCGAAGCCCAGCGTCGCGGGCGCTTCTTGCTTCGTCGCAGTCAACACGAACACCTCCTCGAAGAAGGCGGTGTCTACCTCTTCGCCGTCTGCGCGCCGACTCCCGACCGAGACATCATCGTCGCGAAGGTCGTCCCTGCGACGCTCGTCGATGAATTCGAATTCTCGTGGGTCGAGCGGGAGACGCGCTCCGACTACGCGCAGATCACCTGGACGCAGGTCTTCGCGCCGAAGGAGGTCGAGTCGCGATGAGCGTGCGCGGCACCTACTTCTCCGCGCTCGCGAACGGCGACGTCGTCCCCAGCGACCGCGCGCGAGTCTTCGCTATCGTCCGCGACGTCCCCGAGTGGGCCGACGACCTCGTCGACCGCGCGCTTCCGCACCTCGCGCCACCCGAGTCTCTCGAACACGCGCGAGCTCGCGTCGAGGAGGCCGCCGACGCAGACGGCGTCGACAACGCGCTCGCGATTTCGTGGCACTCGACCGACTTCGAGACGCGCTTCCGGAGCTACCTTCGGTCGAGCGGCCCGCGGGAAGTCCTCGCGACGGTGCAGTCCGACGCTGACGAGCGCCCCGTCTGGCTCGTCTCGTGGCGTTCCGACGACCGTCTCGACCATCGCCGCATCGTCCTCGACGAACTCCGACAGCGGACGCAGGACGGCCCCTGCGACGACGGACGCCACGAGTGGCGTCGTGGGTCGGTCGTCGGTGTGCTCGTCTGCGACATCTGCGGCTACTCCTCGCAGTCGGTTGCTGACTGGTTCAGTCAACACGTTCGCGTCGCCTACGGAGGTGACCGCCGGTGAGCGACGATACCGGCGAGGTCGTCGCGGAGTTCTCCGTGCTCGACGAGGCCGACGTCGTCACCTCGGACGACGACGACACCGTCGCGTCCGCAGTTGACAACGGCTACGAGCCCGGCTCGACCATCGACGATGATTCCGAAGACGTCGAGTTCGAGATGCCCGAGTTCGTCGCCGCCTGCCGCTACTGCCAGCGGACTTTCGAGACCGAGGAGGCCACGCGCGAACACGAGTGGAACTGCGACCAAGAGCCGACCGGCGAGTGTCGCTTCTGTGGCGACACCCACATTCGGAAGGACGTTCGCGAGGACCACTTCTACGCCTGCTCGGAAGCGGAAGCACACGAGCGCCGTCAGAAGCGCGGTGTCCGGGCGCGGACGATGCGCGGACAAGACTCGTCGACTGCCGTCTCGGGCCTGCGGAAGTTCCTCCTCCCGCAACCGCACGAGTTCAGCGCCTATCTCAAGTGGGACGACTCGCTGTCGACGTACTTCGGACTCGTCTCGCTCTACAAGATGCACGATTTCGAGGAGTATGGGAACCTTCGCGCCGGTATCGAGTTTGGCGGTGAAGAATGGAACGTCGAGTTCGGCTACGCCGACAACCCCGGTCTCGCGACGCCGGACGACAGTACCGACCTCGGTCGGTGGGACTGGCGACTCGACGACGTTCCCGAGTTCCTCATCCGGGTCTACCCCGCGGCCTACCAGTCGTTCAAGGACGCGAAGGACGAGAACCGCAAGCGCGCGTACTTCCGTGTTCGCCCGCGGTGGCCGGGAATCACCTCGAAGAGCGGGAAGAACATCCCGAACCCGCACAACATCCTCGGCGTGGACGTCGAGACGCGCGGGAGCTACTTCGAGTTCGACCAGTACCCCAACGTCCTGTTCGAGGCACTGCACGAGCTTCGCGAGCGACAAGAGGAGTTCGGCTGGAACTCGTTCACCAGCATCGACTGCGAGGCGCTCGCGCCCGAACAGGTTCACGAGTCGTCGAACGTGACCGACGCCGAGCTGTATGTCCGTGCGAAAAAGGGAGAGACCGGTCGAGTGTTCGCACTCGACGGTACGCTCCATCGTATCTCGCTGATTCTCGGTCGCGAGCGGAGCGGTTACTCGAAGACTGTTCGCGACGACCGCGAGTGCGCCGGTTACTACCACACGGCGACGATCTGCGCGATGCGCGCGGCTGAGGTCGTCGGTGGGCACGAGCTCCCGAAGGAGTTCAAGCACTACCACATGAAGAACCCCGAAGCGGTCGCGGGGACCGAACTCGAAAACCCGAAGATCGGCGTCTCCTATCAGAACTCGCTGTTCGACGACACCCTTCGATTCTCGGATGTCGACCAGCTCCACAAGGAACTCGAAGAGGGACTACTGAACGTCCTGAACTGGTCTGACCTGCCGGTGACGCCGGACCACCAGAAGTTCGTCGCGGACGACTATTTCAAAGTCGACGGCGAGGCGCGGATGGTCAAGGTCATCGACAACCCACTGCCGCGGATCGCCCAGCAACAGGACGACGAGATTCGGATGTTCGCCGCCGCGAACAACCTCTACGAGACCGACGTGTCGATTGCTGACGAGTTGGTGACCGACGGAGGCCACATCGCGCCAGCGGAACTCGCCGAGCGCATTGGCGTTCACATCGACACTGTCTACCGCGCGCTGAAGCGCCTCGGTGATCTCGTGATTCACGAGTACGGTCACGTCGAGCTCGCTTCGAAGCACATCGCCGAGGGGATCGTCGAGCACATCGAGTCCGCTCGACGCTCGGTCTCGGCGACGCTCGAAGAGGCGACCGACGACATCATCCGCGCGGATACGTACGGCGATGGGAACGGCCCGTGGGAGCGCTGGCTCCGTAACTACGTCCGCGACCGGAAGGAACGCGACGATGGTCGAGAGCTTCTCGAACTCGCGCCGCAGGCGACGCGTGAGGAGGTCAAGCGAATCCTCCGAACCGGCGCGGCGAAGTGGGCTGAGGTGACCGGAAACGACTGGCGGCAGTTCGTCCGTGAGTTCGACGTCGTCGGTGAGGCCTACGATACCTCCGCGCCGTTGACGTACAGCTTCGGTCAGATGCGTCAGCTCATCGGCTGACGTCTGGTCTCGCGAGTGGCAACGCTGTTCTCCGACGTTAGTACCGGCAAGAATGTCTGTGTTCTCAGGGCGTTAGCGACTGCATTTTTCTTGGCGTCGTCTCGCCTCGACCAGCGCCGCGACCGCGCCACTCCGAATCCGGGGGGACCCCCCTGATTCTCCGTTAGATGTGTGGCTAAAGAGCCACACTCCAAGATTACCGGAGTCTGCTTCGCAGACTCCAGATGAAACAGATGAAACGGGGGTCGCCGCGCCTACTCGGCGCGGCTTGCCCGCGCGAAAAAATTTAGACGGCGACTCGCTACGCCAGAGGTCAGTCGTGCGCACCGGGTGCGTGATATATTCCGGTTCCGGGTGACCTAAGCCACCCCTCAGAACGAATCGACTGGAGACAGTCGCGGACGGTCTTCTCACTCACCTCAACGTCGAGTGATTCCATCACCTCACGATGGCCGAATTCACGGTCAGCTGGTATCTCTCGATCTTTCCGCGAATGCGCGACGTGCAACGCCGTGGACCAAATCTTGTCCCTCGTTGTGTGTTTCGCCATGTTGTGTTGATGAGGACCAGACGGAATATATGTTCCCGTCGACGAAATCATATGATCCGTGTGGTCCTCAGTCGCTGTCGTCATCGCGCGATGCCGTCTCTCCGCCTGTGCGAGAACACTCGTAATCGCACAGACTGGGCGAAACTGTCTAGGTTTAATACAACGAAACCCTGTGCATGGACGTCGCCTGCTACGCCCGCGTCTCGACCGTTGACCAGAACCTCGCTCGACAAGTCACGAGTACGCTCAACTTTGCCGCCGACCTCGGATCGAACCTCAAAACGCCCGGCACTCCCGAAGAGGTCGCAGAGCAAATCGAGGCCGGTGCTGCAACCTCGCCGATCCATCTCGGAGACGCCACCCTATATTTCGACAAGTCAACCGGGACCAACACCAACCGCGACGGCTACCGAGACCTCCTCGACGACGTCGGCGACGGACACCACGACGCGGTCGTCGTTCATAGCGTCTCCCGGATGTCTCGCTCCATCCGAGATCTCGACCAGACTGCCGAACGGATCGTCGAGGAGAACGAGACCGCACTCCACATCATCAGCGAGAACTTCGACCTGGTACCCGGCGAGCGTGACCCATACCAAGACGCGATGTTCCGACTCCTCGGCGTCTTCGCCCAGCTCGAAGCAGACATCGCGAAGCAACGGACCAAAGAAGGAATTCAGACGCGCATGGCGAACGAGGAGTATCATCACGGACCCGCTCCACTCGGCTTCGAGAAAGACGACGGCTACCTCATCGAGGCCGATGGCTTCGACCGAGTCTGTGCCGTCCTCGAACTTGTCGATGACGGCGCGCTCTCGAAGCGGAAGGCTGCTCGGGAACTCGGGACGTCGAGAAGAACAATCAACCGCTCACTCGAACGCGCAGAACTCTACGGACTTTGAGTTCCGGAAATAGTCGGTTCTCGGAAGCGGTCGCACCGAACTCATAAGCGGACCTCCCAGTACCCGAACCGCTCAACGAACACCATGTGGTAAATCACGAGCAGAATTATCGCAACGAAGACAAGCGCGAAGAGCCCCCATGGCAACGAACTGAACACCGACGCCGAGTCTACCACCATCATATTCTCCTCGGGTAGTAGCCCGCTGCGCCCCAGATAATGTGCGTGAACAGCATCACGAACACCCCTACTGTCGCCGACCAAGAGGGTCCCGGCCAAAGGCCGATAACATCGGAGACTGGGATTGCCAGCGCCGTCAGGATCGTCATAAAACCAAAAATCCATCCCCCCATAGGGCGATGAAGATCTCGCTTGATTGCACCAAGGAGTTTAGACTTCATCGACGACCACCTCGATCACTTTTCCAGTACCATCCGTTCCGGAGGTATGGCCGCATCACGCAAACCTCAACCGAGCCGTCAGGACGCACCCAGTGCTCGAATCGTCGCGAGTTCACCATAACGTGATACCAGTGACGGAGTTGCATCTGTGGAGACCGAACCAGTCGTTTGAGAGCTGGCCAGCCACCAATCGCGAGAACACCGACGAATCCGTTGAGGACTGAACCAACTATCACGTGGTGGAACGCGCCAACAACGGCTGCAGTGATCATCATAAATCCCCCGACTAATCGAACTCGCTGAGAATTGTTGACCGCCCATCTCTCAATGCGTGAAGTGTGTCTGTCGGGCTCAGATTCAGTCAACTTCCTTCACCTCAACGTGAGGATGTGAGAGGTAAATGCCCCAAACTGCGAGAGACAGCACACCGAATCCACCGGCAACCTCGATCGAGATTAGCTTAGCGACCCCTACCAATACGAGAACGCTCGCAAGCATCGTGACACCCAGTTCATTGCTTCGGTCTGGGAGTTCAGATTTCATCTTCGATACCTCTCGCGTCAGCTTTGGTGAGACAATTCATGCATGCACCGTTGCCATCGACGTGGGGGCAATCCACAGTACGCTCTTGCTCGTTATACATCCGGCTCATCCTCCATTAGCTCGTAGAACCGACACGGGACCGTGTAGCCGGCGACGAACGCGACAAGAGCAATCGAGATGCCGACCATGTAGCCGAACCTCGCGGCTCTCAGCCAGAACTCGGGTGCGTCCGTCAGGAACACCAGACTCGACACCGCAACCAGCAACAAGCCTGCATAAGAGAAGCCGATGCAGTACTCCTTGCAGGCCTCACGGTATGGCATCTCAACAAGCAACTCGCCGTCGTCGCCCTCGATGACTACAGCGTCGCTCATCTTCCTGGCCCCCGGAGCTCATCTTCGTGCCCGCAGTTCGGACACTTCACTTTCTGACCACCGACTTCGCCTTGGACGGATACCCAGCGGTCATGGCCGCACTCGGGGCAGATGTACGGGACGACAAGATCAGTCATCCAATCACCGGCCCTATCACGGACCACAGCTGGGACACGACGAGGGAGATGAGGATACCCATCATCGCCAAGACCACTTCTATCGGCCAAGACGTTGACTGCGCGCGCGTGGACTCACCGAACCCCACGCTCAACCCTGACTTTGACGAAGGCGAGGACGAGCGCCATCGCGACCAGGGCGACAACGAGGTGAACGTCATCCGACAACGCCAGCCAGTCGGCGACGACGTCGACGACGAGCACGACTGCGACGATGTTGATGAACGTCTCGATGACTGGGACACTCGGATCGACATCAGTCATCGCCCTCCTCGACTCCAATGTTGACGAGATCGTCGAACGCATAGGTCGCGGCTCCACTTGAGGAGACCAGCGTGACGACGAAGCCGACGATAGTAAGCGACCCCGTCACAGTCGGCGCGATACCGGACTGATAGCCGGTGTAGAACAGTACAATCGCGAAGACAGACACGTACATCGTCACTTGATACTGCCAACGCTCGAACCGTAGTGAGAGACTCGTCGAACTCATCGAAAACCACCACCAGAATCCGAGAAAATCCCGGAATCGAATCTGACCGGGGGTCGCGCGCGCAGGCGCGCGTACAGCGCGAGTGCGCAAATATAGGCAAAAGTCAATAGGGGTGTGTGCTGTGTGTGAGTGCTCGGTGTCATCTCAGGCTTCCTCCGCGAATCGTTCCAAGTCGACGTCCGGTCTGTTTTCCAGAATCAATTTCACCTTCTTCGCGTTCCGCATCGAAGCACCGTAGTGAACCTCGATGAGCTCAGACGCGATGTACGGCTGCTTGTTACCGCCGTGAATCGACACCACGCGCCCGACACCTTCGTCGACGATCTCCTGAGCGAGTTCGCGCGGGTCGAGATCAAGTTCCGACTCCTCTTCGTCGTCGTCAGGATTGATTCGCTCGGCCTTTCTCTTCTTGTCGCGGCGTTTGAACACCTCCCAGAGTTCCGTTCCTTCGAGCGATGGGAAGGTGTCGCGCATGTCCGGCTCCGGCCACTCACCAGTCTCCCATTTCTCGTCGAGCGACTCACGAGAATAACCACGGAGCTTGCCGCGCTGGTTTCGAGGGATTTTGAGTGCCGCGAGTGCCCGACGTTTCGCAAGAGTCGTCGGGATGTCGTCGTAGCCCTGATACCCCAGCATGATGAAGTACTCGCTCGTCCGGACGTCGAGAAGGTCTTTCTCGGCATCCTTCTGTTCGCTGTCCATTGCATCGCGCTTGTAGAGTGCACGTGCCGCGTCCATGACCGGGATTGCAGACCGTTCTGGCGCGGTTGCCATCGTGCGCTTGAACTCGTCTCGCTCGCCCCAGACAACTCGGTCCAAGACTGACTCGGGCGTCGGGTCGAGGCCGCGGACATCCTGCCAGAGCCACGTCAGCTGGTTCATCAGCGTCGACTTCCCGTCCCCCTCTTCTGCGATGACGAGGACGATTGCGTCGTACTGTTTCTCGATCCGCCGTTCGTGGATTTTCTCAACCCATCGCTGAATTTTCTCCATCCTCGTCACCTCATGTGAACATGGCCGAGGTCTCCGCCTCGACCTTGTCTTCGGGCTCTTCCTTCTGCGTCCGTCCAGCTTTCAAGTAGCCGATTTCCCATCCGGCGCGTCGAATGTCGAGCATGAACTCGTGCATCCAACCCGGCGACGAGGTCGTCAGCGAAACCGACTCGAACCGCTCGATGAATCCGTCTTCACCGAGCCAGCGGTCGAGAATCTCGCCGTACAGGTCGACGTCTTCCTTGTCGTATTCCATCTCTGGGATGAGACGGAACGCGGCCGCTTTGATGAGCGACCGAGCCTCGGCCGCGTCTTCCGGCCGGATTTGAGCGTCCTCCGCGTGTGCCGCGTCGATCCACGCCCATGCGTTCAGAGCGTCGTCGACCGCCCGAGCATAGCGGTCGGAGACTTTTTCGTAGTTCGAGTAGCCGTCCCACCGCGTCCCACGCTTTTCGGAATTCGAGTCGGTCATCACTCCACCTGCGATTCCCACATCCGCCGTAATTTCATATTGTCGAGGTCAACCTCGTCTTCCTCAAGGACCGGGTGCAGTTTGAGATACGGAATTGAATCGTCGTCCGGGATGACTAACTCGGCACGGAGACCTCGCGACAACTCTGTGGGAAACGGCTCTGTGTCCAACCGTTTCGAAATCGTCACGTGGGTGTTCTCCTCATTGCCCCGAAGTCTGAACAGACCGAAGCTTTTGATGACCGGACCACTTCCTCGATGTTTTGATGAAAGTGCCATATTCATAACGTTCTAGCGAACCGAGGTAATACTTCTGAGCAATCTGCTCAGACATTGCTCAGTTGCTACTCAGCCACTACTCAATGGTTGCTCAACTGCTCAGAAATACTATATGTCCTTGTCTGAAACCCCGGTTTAGGAGGCACCCAACATGTCAACCTCAACCAGATCCAAATTCTCGCGGCAACGATCCGGCGCATCGAGTAGCATCCTCCAGATGTTCTACTCGGTGCTCATGCTCATGGCGCTCGCAGGCGAACTCGCCCTCGAAGAGTTCCGAACTTTCCAAGCGTTCGCTCAGCCCCACTACGATGCTTACGACCGAGGTCAAACCAACCTCGTCGGACTATTCATCGGCCTCATGATCGCGGCTATCGTCGCGATTCAGGTCTTCATCCCGGTGGTCAACGACGCAATCGCGTCGTCGAACGTCACCGGTACCGAAGCAACGATTCTTGGACTGCTGCCGCTCTTCGCGGCGCTGCTCCTTCTGATCGCCCTCGCGTCGCCCCTCATGCGCCGCATCTAACCACCACCAGGGTACTTTATTATGAACGCAAAAGGGATTGCAGCAGTTCTGATTGCCGCTACGATAGCGGCGACACTGTTCATGCCAATCTCGAACGTCGTCACCGGGAACACCGGCACGCAGTCGGTGGTCAACGAGACCGCCACTGCCGATGTCGGGACCGCGGTCGACCTCGACGGCTACGAGGTCGTCGCCGATTCTGAAACCGTCTACTACGACAACGGCTCTGGCTGGACGACAGCTACTGCCGGGACGGACTACAGCTTCGACGATAACTCCGCGAGCGTGACCGCTCTATCCGGCGGAAGCATCGATGACGGCGCGGCGCTCCGGGTGAGCTACGACTATCAAGCGACCAGCGGCTCAACGACCACAATCACCGGTCTCATCCCGCTGTTCGTCGCGTTACTCATCCTCGGAGTGCTCGCCGCCAAAGCTATGGACGGACTCTGAGGTAGCCCCATGCTCCTCACTGTTTTCGCCCTTTTATTGGCGCTCAGTATTGGCGTCTTCATCGTTGGCTACGTCACCGGCTACCACGAGATTGCACTCATAGGTGCGGTCATCGTCTTCGGAGTCGGCGTCATGGTCACCGGGACGACGCTTGAGTATCAGAGCGGCAAGACGGAGGTCGCCGTCGACGCCAACGAGACGCAGATCAACTACGACTACACCCCGGTCGAGACACCCACGCGACTCCCACTCGGCTCACTGGTCATGCTGACCGGTGGCGCACTCGTGCTTCGGAGTCTCGACTCTTTCAGATAACCCATAACCCATGACTCAATCAAAATCCCGAAACCTGAACATCCCTGACAAGCAGCGGAGTGGAGGCCCACAATCCAGCCTCGAAGTGATGGAGAAGGCCATCGAATCCACCGACAGAGACCAGTTCCTGTCGGACGCTAATCTCGGGCTCGGTAACTACAAGGATTCCGAGATGTGGCAACAAATCGAGAGCTACAAGTCCGGTTTGTTCGCCGAAGCGGCGTTCTCTGAGACCATCCTAGAACGTGCTATCGATGAAGCCAAAATCGAGCTCGCACTCAACGGCTGGACATACTGGACCGAAGACGAGAATCGGTATGACTGGAAGCCTCTCGACGAAATCGATGACCTCGAACACTCGCCAGACGACATCCGCCAGCGTGGAGAGGTCATCTGGCAAGAACTCCCGGACCGAGAGAAAGCCGCCGCGCTCGAAGACCACGCTGGTCTCACCGGGGAATGGACGAATCCGTTCTACCGGATGATGATGGCACGCCACGAGACATCGAGGTCTCGTGACGCCCGCCTCATCGACAATATCTTCGGTCGCATCCGCCACGTCATCAGCGAGAACGACGACGGCAAGAAAAAAGGTGGAATCCTCAGCCGTAATCGGGGTGAGTCGCGATGAGGATCGGAGAAGGACTCACTATCTTGAATTTTGCGATGCTGTTGCATCTCACCAAGACAGCGAATGGAGGCGACCCAGAGACTATGGCAGGTACCGTCTATCTTGCTATCATTTTCGGGGGGTACTACACGTTCAAACCGGAGCTCAGCAGTGTGTTTCAACAGGTCCGTGAAATGGCCCAATCACGAGGTGTGGTCGATGAGTAATCAAGACGCAGATCCTGTCGCCGCTCTTCCCGACGAGGCACCCACAGACTCCATCGAAGACAGCGAGCCAACCATGATGCCGCCGAACGTTCGCCAGTCTCGATTCGGCTTCCTCGGTACCGCGATCAAGCAACGACGGTACGAAAAGAAGCGTAAAAAACTCGCGAACAAGGGGTACATCGAGTGGCTTCTCATCGACTCGCAGTTCCCACGGCCGAGGTTTATCAAGCCGAAGGCCAAGGGAGGCGGAATCCTCGAATACGAACATGACGGAGAGACCTACCTCTTCCCGCGGAACGCGATGGTCCCATCCGCGCAGACCGGGATGTGGACCGTTGTCCACAAAAAAGGCCAAGCCGACCCGATAAACCTCCGCGAGCCGGTTCGACACTCCATCGGGGCCGACACACTCACGCAGTACCTCGAAAAACGCGTGACCACCAGTCCGCCCGGCCTCCTGTCGCGACTCGACATCAACCCGAAAGACCTCGTCATGTACGGGATGATGGCCATCGTCGCCTTCGCGCTCATTCAGGGGATGATCTGAATGTCCTCACAGCGAATCTCGCGGAACTCCCGGTTCATGCTCATCGCGGTCGACGAGCACCGCTCGCGGAGTCTCCCACCAGGGACACGTCTCATCGCGCAGGCCCAGCGTCTCGAAGATCTCTCGTCAACTATCGAAGCGAAAACCGGCGACCGAGGTGATGACGATGGGAATCCGTGATCGTCTCCGCTCACAGGACGACTCATACTGGTCCCAGTATGAGGAGTCTCGGACAGACAGAATCAAAAAGCGATTCACCGGAAGCGGATGGGACGACGACGGAACGGCCCGCCGAGTCGCAACGCGCGGAGCGAAAGCAGCGAAGGAACGACTCGACAACGTCGACAAGCGACGCATCGTCGAAGCGCTCAGACAGTCCGGGTCAGGTGGCTCTCCCCGCCCATCGCGGGGGACCGCAGACGAACGAGAGATGGCCCAGCGTGCAGAAGAAGCTGCAACCGCGGGAGCGATTGTCGATGCCACCTTCGACGGTGTGACTGCCCCCGAAGAGACCGGCTTCTTCGCGATGGGCCGCCGAAGCGACGGAGCAAACGTCGACTCTGCCGGTGGTGACAACCAGCCCAGAGTCGACGACCTCGTCTACGGCGCTGGCGTCCCCGGACAAGACAGCATGGGGGCAGGGTTCGATGTCGGTGTTGGCCTTGGATCGGTCGGCGAGGACGACGACCAAGAAGAGTCAAACGGTGAGGACAGTGGGATGTTCGAGTTTGACGATCCGTTCGGTGTTGGAGGTGGGTTCTGATGGGACTCCGAGACGTCCTCAACTCCTCCGGAGGAGGCAGTGAAGAGGACCAGCAAGCCGCCGAGGAGTATGACGAGAACGTCCGCGATGCACGAGACGAAGCAACGTCGTCCTCGTCGTCAAGCCCATCGAGCTCGTCATCATCCAGAGACCGAGACCGGGACCGCGATAGGGACCGCAACCGAGATCGGGACCGCGACCGACAGATCGTCGAACAGCGGAAATCCCAGCGGCGAGGCGACCGGTACCAAACTGGAAGTGAACCCGCCTCGGGGTCGAGTAGCGACAGTTCCTCGTCGTCATCGTCATCGACGAGTCCACAAGAGATGACAGACCGACAGGCAGTCGAACAGTATAAGCGGGCTGTCCGAGATGCACGAGACCGGCAGAGAAAGACTGTCGACAGAGGAACCACGGTTCTCCCCGACTCGCCAAACCGGTTCGAGACTGTCGAAGATCGTTTGTCCCAGAACAGCGATCCGTCAAACGTCTCGATCAGCGAGGCAGGGGATGGCTCGGGAGTCGTTGCGGAGTACGTGTCCAACGGCCGCGAGTATCGACAAGAGTTCCGATTTGAGGACCCAGATCGGCTCCAGAACCTCAGGGACAACGCTCGTGCACGGACGACTGGGTCTGGCATCGAGTACCTCGACGCCGTCCGGTACAACGAGTCGACCGGGTCCTATAGTGACGAACGGCAGATGACTCTCGTCGAAGAGACGGTCCAAGATGACTTCGGGGAGCCGAATCAGATCTCCGTCACACAGTCCAGTGACGACGTCTACGTTGCCGAAGCAGTGTACGGCGACTCGACGTATCGTCGCTTCTTCTCATTCGGGGACGAGAGTGAAGACGAACTTCTCCAGGACGCGACCAAACCGAAGAAACGACAGAAGCAGGGACCCTCCGCAGAGGAAACACCAGTCCCATCACAGGACACTCAGCTCACCAAAAGTCCAACGGGACAGATATCGACCCGAGAACGCGAACGTGCCCGAGACGCTCTTGCCGATAAAGCCGGAGTCGGGGCGAGAGACGTCACGATCACTGGACGGACCGAAGACGGGGGGTATCGTGGAATCGCCTCCGACTTTGAGCAGACACAGCGAGACGCAGTTTCAGAGGCTGTTGAGAGAGCAGACCGTGCGAGCGACGCAATCGACTGGGAGCAAGCTGTTGAGGACCCTGTTGGATTCCTTCGTGGTGCCGGTCGCGAGCGTGAGGAGGCACTACTCCGACCCATCTCGAAGTATGGAGACGGGGCAAGAGACGCCATAGACGACATCAATCGCCGGATAACACCAGGCGACGATGTCTACACTGAGGAAGACCTCTCAGACGATGTTGTTGGTGTCCTGAGAGATAACAAAGAAGGCGTCGCAACAGCGGCCGCCGCGGGGGTCATCGCACCCGAGCCCGCCTCGACGGTCGGTGGTGCGGTGACTCTCGGAGGCATCGCTGTCGCCGGACTCGCTGCCGACGCTCTGCTCAACCAAAACGATGCTGAGCTCGGCATCCCTGAGGAAGGCCGACAACCCGAAGTCGATGTTCCGGCAGAGCCAGCATCCGGCACGTCAGAAGTCGGCGTTCCAGAACAGTCTGAATCGCTGTCAGAGGTCAACGTGCCGGAAGACGGTGAAATGAGGCAGTCTGAAGTCGATGTTCCGGATGATAGTCAGCGCGACGTTCTGACTATCTCTGCCGCTGAACTCGCATCTCGCAGTCGTCAAGAAGAGCTCGATGAAGAGGAGGAGCGAACTGACCCACTCGCGGACTCGATTCGAGAGATGGAGCGCTCTCAGCGGCAGGGTTTCTCGAACAAACCACCGGAGAGCTACGTCGATGTTGATGAGGGAAGCTACCAGTATGAGAACTGGGAGCCGGTCCAGGTTGTTCGTGGCGACGAAACCGCCGGTCAGACATCCGATATCATGGACGCAACGCAGTCTGTTCAAGAGCCGTCGGTCAACGTTGACGTCGGAAGCTTTGGCGGTGGGTCGTCGCGCCCTGAAACGCCCCCACTCGGTGGTGCTGGGACGGCCCAAGATCAGGGGCCGCAGATTACTGACGACATCGTCACCGACGTCGGGGCCGACCAACAGCAGTCGCAACAACCCGCTGACGTTGTTGACCAAACTCCAGAGACCGATGTTGGTACTGAGTCGGTGACTATCGGAGAGATCGGGACTGCGGCGACTACCACAACGCCGACCGCGACGGAGACATCGGCTCCTGACGGCTACGGAGCGCCGTACCCGAACGTTGTCGCCGACGAGACCCCACCAGCAGATGGCTACGGATACGGCTACGACATCGGATTCGACAAGGGTCGACGGCCACGTCGAGGAGCTGGAGACGCTGATGACACCCGGAACTTTGGATCCAGTCTTGGCGTTGGGGTCCGTGGCGTTGCCGAGGACAGGTTCGCCTCGGGATGGTACTCCGAGACGGTCACTGACATCGCAACTTCCGGACAGAGCGACGAAGACCCACTGACGCAGGCAGAGCTCGCCGCTCTTGCCGGAGGGGGTCTCGGTTACGGCGAACTCCCGACCGCCGAGATGGTGCGGGGGGACCCCGAGACGAGAGACCGAATCGAAGACGTCGAATCGTTACTCGGCTTCGGGAGCTTCGGCATCGATGATGGCGATGAAGAAGAGACCGACGACTGGTTCGGCGGCCTGGGGTGGTTCTGATGAGCCCGTACTCGTTCCCGCTGGCATTGTTCGCGTTCTTTGGGCTCGTTGCGATCATCCCGGTTTGGATGTGGTTTCTCAACGACCGTCTCCCAGGACTCCCCCTTGAGTTCCAGTTCATCGCTGGGCTCGTACTCCCGGCGATGCTTCTCGTCTTCCTCGGCTCGTGGATGCAACCAGGGGGTGCCTGACCATGCGCGGAGAGTTGCAACTGGTCGACGCGATTATGGGTTTTTTCGTCCTCGTGGCCGTGATAGCGCTCGCACCGTACATCTACCAGTTCATCGGGATGGTCTCGTCGGAGTCAGATCCACTCACTGCGCTACTTATGCAGTTGATCCCTCCACTGCTCCTCATCGCACTCGTCATTTCGGTCGGGGTGAGTGGCCGATGATGGACCGTGGCCGGATTACAGTCCCCGATGTCGTTTACATCACTGCTACGCTCGCGTTCGTCGGTGCGCTTGCACCAGTCTTCTACAACGGCCTCGACGCCAACGCCGGAGAGTTAGGGACTGGAGAGGCGTACCTCTTCCTGCTGATTGGTCCGCTGCTCACGCTGGTCCTCATGTCCGTCATCTGGTTCAAAGCGACGGAGGGGGTGTGAAGATGCGACTTATGAATCGCTGGCCGTCTCGCACGGCGGCGCTGGCCGTCATCATGGCCCTACTCGTCGTGAGCGTCGCGCCCGTCTCGGCGGCAGGAACGAACGTCGGGGTCGGATCCGAGCACGATACGGCGAGCGACTTCGAGGCTGGAACCCTCTCCGGTCTTAGCATAAGTGGGACCGGCGATGATGCGTCGATATCGCTGGCTTCGACTGAACTAATCGACTCGTTCGAAGACGGAGATCTCTCCGAATACTCGATATCAGGTGATGCACCTGAGGACCCGTATATAACAAACCAGATAGCGACGGATGGCTCTCGCTCCCTTCGATTCCAGTATAGCACAGACGACGTTTCAAAGGCTGCGTTTGCACCTTCTGGTGTCGACGGAAAGACGTTCGACAATGGGGAGGTCGCTACGGTAAACGTTAATCCTGGAACCATTCATGACCGTTCATTCCACGTCTCATTCGGTGTTCAAGATCCAGATAACAGATACCAAGTCTCCTACACCGAATGGAGAAACGAACTCACATTAACCCAAATTTCGGGAGGGTCTGGAACGACCCTTGATTCGACGAGTCTCGGTCTCTCCGGCAACGAATGGTATGAATATGAGATAGACCGGACGGGATCGACAACCACGATCACGCTCTCGGATAGCTCAGGTTCTGAGTTGGCAACTCTTAGCACCGGAAACACGGACTATGACGACTACGGAGGCATCGGATTCGGACTCTACAACGGGCTCGGTGCATCAACGAGCGACGGTGTATCCTTCGATGAGTTCCGTGTTGTGAGTGAATCGACAAGCGGGACGTACCTCTCAGACTCTCACTTTGTCGATGAGCCGACAGATGGTCATGTTGACCTGCCAACTCTCTCGAACGCGGATGCCACGGTGACGTGGCAGGCGTATTCGGGTGGCTCGTGGTCGAACGTGACGACGAGCACGTACTCCACAAGCGGGACGAAGACGGCAGATCTCTCGGGGACGAGCGCAAGCGAGTATCGTGTCCGGGTGCATTTCGAGAAGACTGGCTCGAACCCGACGGTGAGTCTGGATCGAGACGCAGTTTACTTCGAGAACGACGCTCCGACGGTTTCGAATCCATCCCCAAGCGGTGGGGAGATTTCGAGGTTTTCGGACGTGACGCTCTCGGTGGACGTGTCGGACGCACAGTTCGGTTCGAGCCAGGGCGAGACCGTGACGGCAGAGTTCTTCGTGGACGGTGCGAAAGTGGGCGAATCGGCGGCCTCGGCTGCGGGGTCGGTCTCATTCACGCCGACGGGGCTCTCAGATGGAAACCACTCGTGGCACGTCGTCCTCACCGACAGTTACGGCGGGACCACGACGAGCTCCACGTGGAGTTTCGAAATTGCTCACGAGGAGCCGAGTGCCGACGACGCGAGCGCGGATCCGTCCGGTGGCGAGACGCTCCACACGACGGAACCACAGCTCTCGATCTCCGTCGCGGATCCGGACTTCCCGCGAGACGGAGATACGGTGACAGCGGAGTTCTTCGTAGACGGCTCAAGCGTCGGAACGGATACGATCTCCTCGAATGGGACGGCCGCATACACGCCGACAGGGCTCTCAGACGGAAACCACTCGTGGCACGTGGAGCTCTCTGACACCTACGGCTACACGTCCAGTTCAGGATCGTTTTCGTTCGCAATTAGCCACTACGACCCAAACATATCAGGTCTCTCGCCACCAGATAATACGTCGCTATCGTCCCGTGATATCACACTCTCTGCCAACCTCACGGATTCGGACTTCGCGTTCGAAGGCGACGAACTCACTGCCGAGTTCTTCGTCAACAACGAATCCGCTGGGACAGACACGTTGACCTCGAACGGCACTGCATCGTTCAACTTCGCAGGTGCAGTCGGTGGCGAAAACACCGTCTTCGTCCGAGTCACGGATCAATACGGTCAGACCGTTCAGTCACAGACGAATACGTTCTCAGTCCCGTCCAACCTCACAATCTACAACGAATCCTCTCCCACCCAGAAGCTCACGAACCTATCAGAACCGGTCACCCTCCGTTTTTACTACGAGAACGGCAGCCAAGGACAAGTCATCGAACGAACGACCTCTAACGGAACGATCTCTTTAGAGGGGCTTCCGGTTGACCAGTCGTTCGTTGTCGTCGCGGACGCTCCCGGCTATCTGCCGCGACGGATCTTTGTGGGGTCACTCCTCGAACGTCAGTCCATCTATCTCCTAAACGAGAGCACTGAGCACGTCGACAACCTAATCACACTCTCTGATTACTCAGGAGAGTTCGACAAGTCCGAGACAGTCCTTATCGTCCAGCGGTCACTTAACGGCTCGTGGGAGACAGTCCAAGGCGACTACTTCGGGGCCACCGGAGAGTACAGCGCTCAGCTAGCCTACAACGTTCGGCACAGACTTATCCTCCGGAACACCAGAACAGGTCAGGAGAAGGTCGTCGGGTCGTACACCCCGCTCGCGTCGGGAACGAAGAGCATCCAAGTCATGCAGGACGGCGACGTCCAACTCGCTCTCGACGCTCCCCGCATCGTCTTCGACCCATCGGTCCGGTCCCTCTCAGCCGTTTCGAACACGCAGGTCATCACCTCGGTCGAAAACCAGAGTTCCGAACTCACCTCCTGGAGTGTCGAAGTCGTCTATCGCAATTCGACTACCGAGGAGCGGCTCTTCATGACCAACTCGACGTCGGCTACTGGCGGCACCATCTCGCCCTCGCTCGACCTCTCTGGGCGTGCAGGCGGGAACGTCACTGTAATCGTCAACTGGACCTCATCGGCCGGTGAGTCTGGTTCGAAGACAGAGACGTTCTTCGTCAGGGAGTCGTTCACGAACGAATACGGTCTCTTGCCGGTGCTCGGACAGGTCGATTCGATGGTTCCAGACCCGAACCTCAGTGTGTTCACGACCTTCCTCTCGGTCATCGTCTCGGTCCTCGTCGCGACGGGGGTCGCACGCGCATTCCCCGCGTCGACTGAGCTCGTGGGCGTGTCCGCAGTCGGGACCCTCGCGTTCTTCTCTATCATTGAGTGGGTCGGTATCCCAATCGTGTTCGTCTCCGGGATGTCGCTTATCGCCTTCGCGGCACTTAGGAGGGGTCTCTGATGCGGTTCTCGAACATCCTCCTCGTCTACTTCGTGATGGGTGCGATGATGTTCGGCGGTGGCGTCGTTGCCTGGCAGGACTCCGGCATCGTCGGCGTCTTCATCGACTACGCGCCCGGCGAGCAGGTCGAGGTCAACCGCGAGACTGCCGACAACCTCGAAGGGCTTGGCGGCCCCATTCAGGAGGCCGCGGAGTCCATCGGCGGCGGTGGGCTCATCGCCGCGTGGAATATTCTCGCGAATCTCATCGGCTTCCTGTTCTGGCCGATAACCACGCTTCTGAGTGTTAACGCTCCGCTTGAGGTGGTCCTCATCTTCGGCGGCATCCCGACAGTCGCGTTCTTCGGGAGCGTGCTCAGACTCATCAGGACCTCATCATGACCCGACACACCACACTCAGACTGCTCGTCGTTCTTATACTCGCCTCGACGGCGCTCGTCGGCGTCGCCGGAGCGCAAACCACGACGAACAACACGACGATAAACGAGACCGCACCGTACTACGCGAACAGCTCGTCGAACGTCTCCGTCGACACATGGCTCGACGGCCGGACAGACCCGACGCTCGACAATATCACAAACATCGCGACGCGGATCGGTCCGTTCGTCATTGGCGGGGGCTCCGCGAACACTATCGGGAGCGCCCAAGCCGGCGCTCTCGTCACCGGTCTGATGGTCCTCGCCGTCTTCCTCGGCACCGTCATGGGGACCAGAGTCGGGTCTGTCGGCGGTGCGACGCTGGCGACCGCCATCGCCGCCGGTATCGTTGAGGTCGGCCTCGCGCCGCAGTGGATGTGGGCGATTGTCGTGATGGGCGTCGGAATCGTCCTCTCGACCGTCGCAATTCGAGCGTTCAGGTGAGCGATGCCGGTCACACCACTCCCCACATCCGGGCCAGAGGTTACCAGCGCCGCCGCTCAGAGTTGCACGGAGCCAACGGTCGTCGTCGACGGCGTTCCCGTCTGCACGCAGTTCGGTCCCGAGTGGCTGGTCCGTTTGATGTTCGCGCCGCCCGAGTGGTTGGGCCTCGTGCTCAAGTGCCTCATCGTCGCGATTGTCTTCCTCGTCGCCCTCGGCTACCACCGACACGGGGTCGATGATGACGTGGTCCGTGAGAGCGCCGAGAACGGCGTGACGTGGCTTGCGGTGCTGGTGCTTGCGACCACCCTTCGAGGGTCGGGCGTCGTCCCTGGAGGCTACGTGGGCACTGTCGTCGTTGCTGGTGTCGGAGGGTTCGCCATCTCACGGTCGCTCGTCGTCGCCGTCGACCGCCTCGATGAGAGACGTGAGTCTGTCCAGTAGCTCAACTGTCCGAATATTTTTGACACGGCAAACATATCAGAAACCATGACTGGCGAGGAAGAGGGGGATATTCCTGAGAAACCATCCGCAGAAGCTGTTGAGAAATATAGGGAGCGAATCGAACGAAAGCCGAAGCCGATGGATTTGGAGTCAATGGGTAACGCTGGCAGTACTGCACGCGACACTCCGGTACAGCGGTGCCCCGACGTGGATGCTGACTCGCCTCCGACACAGCAGGAAAAAGAGGAACAGAATCAGGCGCGTAACGACCGAATGAAGATCTCTGCCTCGCTGATCTGGCTCCGTGCTAAGTTCCTGTTGTTTCGAGTGGTCCAACTCGTCGGCTTCGCACTCGCCCTGCTCGCGGCCTATGTCATGCTTGGTCCAGCTATCGAGGCAGGGGGCCTCAGCCTCGACTTTTTGCCGACTACCCTCATCCGAGATGTCTACCTCCAAATCGGTCTTTCTCCAGTTCTTTTGCTCGTCATCGGAAGTATCACGATCTGGTTGACGACCTCGACCAGCCGCTAACAGCCAGCGGTAGGTCACATTCGCTTAGACTTTTACTTTCACTCCACTATCCAACTCTTCAAAACCCTCATCCTCGAATCAGAGAGACATGATTCGAGACGCCCGAGCGCTTCGGGACAATTTCGTTCCGGCAGACCTCGAACACCGGAACGCCGAAATCGGCCACCTCTCGTCGCTCTTGAAGCCGATTGAGGACGGCGAAGCAGGGTCGGATATCCTCATCACGGGACCGTCCGGTGCGGGGAAGACGACTCTTGCTCGATTCGTCGCTGGAGAGTTAGAGCGAGCCTCGCTGGGTGTTCGAACGGCCTACGCAAACTGCATCTCGAACTCGACGAACGCCGCGGTGCTCCATTCGTTGCTTCGAGACGCTAACCTTGCTTTCGAATTTGACCGTGGGAACACTCCAGTCAGTGCATATCTCGATAAGGTCCGCGACTCGGACGAGCAGTTTGTCGCTATCCTCGACGAGGTCGATGTCCTCGACGATCCGTCGCTCATCGCGATGCTCTACGATATCCCGAATCTCACGACGATGATGGTCTGTGTGTCTGACGACGCCTTTCTGTCCACGCTCGATATGCGCGTCGAGTCACGGGTGCGCGCCGCGGCGTCGGTCGTCCTCGAAAAATACCGAGACGACGAACTCGCGGACATCATCCGCGCCCGTGTCGACCACGGCCTCGTTCTCGGTGCTGTCGACGAAGCGACGATCAAGCACATCGCGGACCGGGCGGCTGGTGACGCGCGGCTCGCAATTACCAAGCTTCGACGGGCGGCCCAGCTCGCCGACGTCCGAGAACTCGATGCACTTAGTCCGGGACTCATCGACGAGGTCTCGGAAGAGGCAGAAGTCGAAGTTCACGAGCGAAACGTCGAACGCCTCTCCACCCACAAGCGACTCCTCTACGACATCATTCGCGAGGGTGGTGCCGATGGGGTGACCTCGAAGCAGTTGCACGACCGGTACGAGTCGAGAGTCGGAGATGCGAAATCGAAACCAACGCGCCGCCGCTATCTCGGCGCGCTCGAACGCTACCGGCTCATTGCGAAAGAGGGGGCGACAAAAGGGACACGCTACCGACTGGTCGAGCCCTAACTGGTCGAACCCTAAGTGCAAATCTTGCGGATTCGTTCATCGGGCTAATCGGCAGACGGCGCGGTTATTCGTTCATTCGCTCATTTGGCCAAACGCTGGTAGCAAAGCCTCACGCTCATGAAAACAGCAGAGTAGTCCGTTCGAATCGGGTTATTCGTTCATCACCCTGCAAATCGTTTAAGGGAGATACTCATCGGCTCGGGTATGTCGACGACGATTGGCAGTAGCCCGAACGGAACGAGTCGAGAACTGCGGTTGCTGAGCGGCTTCGTGGTCCGCATCGAGGTTACTTCTGACGCGGACTACGCGGCGAGGCTCGATGTCCATCACGATGGCCGGCGATGGGTCTACGGAATCGATAGCAACGAGAAGGCGACGTTCATCGATGCGTTCGACACCGACGGTCGCGTCGACGATCCCGACGAGCCAGAGTGGATGCGCGAGGTCTTTCTTGAATTGGAGGTTGATAGGGAATGACGCTACGGTTCCGGCAGCTCGTCTTCGCTGACGTTGCCCGCGAGGAACTCTCTGCCGAGGTCAGTCAACTCATAGACACCACCCTCGTTGGAAAACAGGCCAGCACGCTCCATCTTCTTCATTCGAGCGTTGACGTAGTTCTGACCGTAGTCGATGTTGTATGCCACTACCTTTGCTGTCGCTCCAATATCATAGGATTCGTAGAACAACAAGATCTCGTAGTCAACTCCGTCTTTGAACCACGAGATACGCTCAACCATTTCCTTGAGACGCAAACTCATTACTATTCTAAAATAACAGCGTTGCGAAATAAGTTTTGTAGATATAGCTATAATAGGAATGTAGCTATAGCTACAAAGTTTTATATTGGATGGCTATCATTGTCGGTAGTGACGACTCTCACCGTGGCCAACAGGTCGCGGAAAACGCCCGGGCTCCTGTTCCAGCAGGACCCGAGCAACGGGCCGTCACCCACAATGACGACCAAACTGAAGCTCTCGCGGGCACGGAATAAATCCCGCGACACGCCCGACGAAGCGTCAAACAACTGCCCCACGTGCGCCACGCCCATCGAGGGCTTCGCCGCGAGCGGCCCCCTTAGCCGCACGGTCGAACCGTGCGGTTGCGTCCTACCGAACGTCCGCGCGAGCGACATCGCGCAGGAGAACTAACACCATGAGTTACAACGCCGAGAACCTCGACCGAATCGTCAGCCATCTGCGCAACGACCTCACCATCGGGGAATGGACCGTCGTCACTGCGAAGCGCATCTCCAACAGCACCGACCTCGGAACCCGTGAAGTCGGGTACTGGCTTGGACGCATCAACGGCAGTCGCGATGACTTCGACCCAATCCACACACCCGGCCTCGAAGTCTCGAAGTGGAACACCGGCGCATCAACGCCCGTCCGCTGGAAGGTCGAACGCGTCGAAGCCGAACCACAGGACGACGCCGATTCGGAACGCATCGTCGCCGATGGCGGCGTTCGGTGGCTGGACCTGAGCGAGTTCCAGCAACAAGTCGTGAAGGCCATCATCGAAATCGAGCAGCGAGGAGGAGAGCCCTACGGGCTCGGTATCAAAGAGTTGCTCTCGGAACGCTACAACAAGGAGGTGAACCACGGTCGCCTCTACCCCAACCTCGACGACCTCGTCGAACAGGGAATCATCGAGAAGAGCGAACTCGACAAGCGGACGAACGCCTACGAATCGACCGCATCCGCCCGCGCGATGGTCGCTGGAGAGGCAGAGCACATGGCCTCGCTGGCCGGCCTCGAACTCGCCGAAGCGGTCACCGACGGTGGTGAGCGGCAATGAGTTGCGACATCTGCGGGTCGCGCTGTCAGGGCCGGCTCTGCCGCGACTGCGAGCTGATGGAGCGACAAGAAGACGACCTCGAATGGCGCTGGGACGACCTCGACGACGAAGAGGATGATGTCGACCGCGGCGACGGCGTCGCCACCGACGGCGGAAACGCTGAAGCCTCGCTCGGAGCGTTCGAGACCGTTGCCGAAACGCTCGGCATCTCGCTGGACACGCTCTACCGCCGACTCGCGCACGAGACGCCGTCGAACCCGCGCGAGTGGGAACCGCCACTCCCCGAAGCCCAAGAGCACGCCGGTGCCGAGGAGATGCACGTCGCGCTCGATGTCGAACCGACCACCGCGCAGGGAGGTGTGAGTGCAGAACTTTCCGACCGAGTCAACCAGCTCTACGTCGAGGCGACGACAGAGAACGTCATCTTCGAGGTCGCCGAAGAGTTCCAGAGCGTTTCGTTCTCGACGACGTTCGCGCCCGACCAAGCCAAAGCGATCGGCTGCGCGCTGATTGCGGGCTCGAAGCGTGCCGCTGACGCGAACTCCGGCGTCATCGTCCGGAAGTACAATCTCGCCGGGGTCGATCGTGGCGACGGAATCGAGACTGATGGCGGCCGTATCAACTGGCCCGCAAACTTCGAGCGGACCCCGCCGAGTGATCGGGAATCAACGACGAAGTTCTCGATTTCGCTCACGAGCGCGTTCACCCGGCTCGAACGGTCGCTCAAACGCATCGGTGTCGATGACTTCGACTACGAATTCGACGCGAGACAACGTCAGAAGGACAAGCGCCCATACGCTCGGGCAAACCCTGACGACCCGTCTTTCGTCGTCCGCTGGACGAAGGACGGCGAACAGTTCGCTGTCGCCTGCGACCGCTACTCGGAGTTCCGCGACAACGTCCGCGCGGTGGGCCTCTACTTGGAGGAGAAGCGGAAGATGGAGAACCGACCAGTCGCGACCGGCGAAAGCGAATTCGCCAACGCTCGGTTGCCACCGGCCGATGATGATGTCGTCGCAGCGCCGCGACCCGCGCACGAAGTTCTTGGCGTCGAGCCCGATGCCTCCGACGAAGAGATTCGCGATGCGTTCCGTGAGGCGGTCAAGAAACGTCACCCGGACAAGGGCGGCCGTCTCGAACTGTTCAACGAGCTGCAAGAGGCCAAGGAGGCGATGCTCGGATGACGCCCGCGATCACGTCGCTGCAGGACGCCCTCGACGGTGCGAACCACGAGCGCAGTCGCGAACTCATCCGCGAGGCGCTGCAGTACGAGGAGATTCACATCAACGAGTGGCTCCAGACGGTCAGCGGCCTCGAAGGCGTCCGCCACATCGAGTGTGACCGCGACGGCTCCGAAATCGTCTGGTTCGACCCAGACGCCGACTTCGCCATCGAGGCGACGCTCGAACTCGCGCAGCAGTTCAGTTGGTCGATTGGGTCGGTGAGCTTCCACGCTCGCTCGATCACCTTCGAGAGACCGGAGGTGAGTACCGAATGAGTTCGAACCAGATCGCCGCTATCGAGAACGGGACTGCGTACTACTACGAGGACGTTGACGAGCCCGTTCGCCACGAGGGCCGGATCGAGATCTACGCACACTACATCCGGCTCTGCGGTGGCCCGACCACGACCTGGGTCCCGCGAGAGAAGGTCCAGCAGGTGATGGAGATATGAGCTACCATCTCTCGACCGGGCTCGCGCTCGCCTGCGATGAACTCGACCACGTTATGGGGGTGATCCGGTCGGTTCGTACGTCTGAAGCTGAGTTCCGTGCTGAGGTCGCTTCAAACTTCGGCGTCGGTCCGGACGACTTCGACGTCGAGTCCGAGCTCGTCGACGGCCACCTCGTTCATCGCGCGAGGTGGTCGCCGTGAGTGACCGCCGCCGTGACCCTGGCGCGCTCAAACCTCGTGAGGCTGTCAGTCGGTATCTTCGCCGTCGTAGCGCCGATTCGACGGAAGCGAGCATCGACTCGTGGAAGTACCGCTTGAAACTGTTCGTTCAGTGGGCCGAGGGCGTTGGTATCGAGACGGTGAGCCAGTTCCGAGGTTATGACCTGGACGAGTACTTCGAGGTTCGGAGTTCAGAAATCGCACCGGCCACGCTCGAGGGCGAGATGTGGACGCTTCGGAAGTTCTTCGAGTATCTAGAGCAGCTCGAAGCCGTCGACGACGGACTTTCCCAGTCGGTTCGGATTCCCGATCTCGACGAGGATGACCGTTCTGACGACACGCAACTCGATGCGCCTGACGCGATTGCGCTTCTCAAGTTCTACAGACAGAGTGACCATCACAGAGCGAGCCGTAACCACGTCTTCCTCGAACTTGCGTGGTACACTGGTGCTCGTCAGGGTGGTATTCGTGCGCTTGACCTTCGAGATCTCCAGCTCGAAGACAACTTCATCGAGTTCCGCCACCGCCCCGAGACTGGAACACCGCTGAAGAACAAACGAAATGGTGAACGTCCGGTAGCTATCCCGCCTGAAGTCTCTCAAATCATCCGCGAGTACGTAGACGAGAACCGCTACGATGTCCACGACGATCACCAGCGCCAACCGCTGCTCGCCAGCATGGATGGTCGCCCGGAAACAGGCACTATCCGGATGTGGTCGTATCTCGCAACGCTCCCGTGTCTTCACGACCTGTGCCCACATGGTCGGGATTCCGACACGTGTGAGATGACCAAGTTCGCACATGCGAGTAAGTGTCCGTCCTCGAGGTCGCCGCACAAGATTCGGACAGGGTCGATTACTTGGCAGTTGGACTCGGGACTTCCTCCGGAGATTGTCGCGGAGCGAGTGAACGCCGGTATCGACGTGATCAAGAAGCACTACGACGCGGCCACCGCCTTCGAGCGGATGGAGCGTCGTCGTCGCCAGTACATCGACAACCTAGTAATCGATCTATGAGCGGCGCTCTGACCGGATTTTTGAATTCTGGTGAGAGTGCTACTCACCCTCGCCGTCTGGGGATTAGGTGTACGCTGAGCCGGCCCATTTCTACCCCTTTCAACGCCGACGAGCACCGCGTAGCGTGTGCGAGTCCCCCTGAAACGATTGTCTGGGCGACTGAAGATTCGAATGCCTGAGCGACAGCGAGGGACATGCGAAGCTGAGCTGACTTACTGTATATTTTCTTTTTCTGCATTTTCTCGTATGTCCAGCCACTGCCGTGTAGTCGCAGTAATGCTACTCGACTGAACAGACCGACTGCAGCGAGGAAGACGAACACAGACGTGAGTGCAAGCGCGATCACAGTCTTGTTTTGCACCATTAGTCGAACACCTCAGTGAGATGTTGCTGATGGTGGGATTGCGGAAATTCCGGAGATTCCTCCTAAACAGTCTCGTTGCTCTTTGTTGAGATAACCAGTATAGTCAAATATGACAACCACGTGGGAACAAGGAAGATGCCCGATGAGGAGCACGTAGATTCTATTGAAAACGGCCAGAATTCACTACTCTTCACACAGAGTAGGGTAATTGGATTTCTTGGCTCCGCCTTTGTGATACTACTTCTCGTATTTCTTCTTGAGAGTTCAGGGACTACAGACTTCCTGCAGATAAGTTTCCCACTACAGATCACCGACACAGTTCGGATTGTCACTGGTCTTGGGTCGTTGGGACTGTCATTGGGACTTTTGTTGCTATACGATCGACAAGCGGAGATCCAGCGTTCTCAGCGGGACTTGAGTGAAGACCAAACCCGCATCGCCAAGCAGCAAACCGAGATTATGGTGGCTCAGACTGAGTTGAGTGAGCTGGAGCATAAACCTATTCTAGAGGTGAGTAATATCGGGACTAAGACAGCAAGAGATGTCGATTTCTTTGAAATTGAAATTTCAAATATTGGTAAAGGGATTGCACGAAACATAGAAATTGAATTAAAACCAGACTTCGACTTTCCCGAGTCAACTTCTGCTGAGATTTGTTTTGAAGAAAGTCGCTGGGTTCCAGTCCGCGAAGTGAGTTTCACGGGTGTTAGAGCGGACTCATCTTTTCTTCGAGCAGGTGAACAGGATGTCAAATTTCTCCTTTCTGCAGGGTTGAATATCGGTGTAAACCAGGATCACACAACACGTGCTGCTTTCGAATTGGCAACTGAACAGTTGGCTGATGTGAATAAAGACTGGCTGAGACTCAAATTGATTTTCCACTTTTCAGACAGCCAAGAACACTCCTACGAGGAGGAGTTTGCAGACCTGCTACTTCCGATAAAGGGAAGAACTCGACTTAGAACAGCAGTAGAATACGGTTCTACTGTTGATGATTATCATGGGCCAAGACCAGGTCCTGATAGGAGTAGCATGGAGGAGAATAGCGGTTACACCTACGCGAGATACAACCCAAAAACTGGCAAACTAGAACCAACAGAAGATGAAGAGGATACACCAATAGGCTAACAATATTGGGGTTCCGAAGTGCCCGATACTAATGTTGATTATCCAAACCCATGTGGTTGATCACGAATGTATACGACATCCTCGATGTATGCACCTTCACTGCCGTCGACGGTGAGTGCCGTGTATAGATACAGAGCGACTCGACTAGGTGGCCGATGTGGTTGCGGTTATGGGCCATATAGAGTATAAGCAGAACTGGCGCTGGGGTCTCGTTTAGTCGCCCAAGAACCGAAGCAATTATCAATTTTAGGCAAGCCTAAAAACTATGGAGCACGACGAGACGCCACGGACGGGACTGACGCGGCGCGACTACGTGAAGTACGGTGGCGCGGCCGTCGGAGGCGGTCTGCTCGCCGGCTGTACCGGGGGACGCGGTTCGGAGTCGACGACGGCC
The DNA here is from genome assembly GCF_902410085.1 of Haloferax sp. KTX1. Classification (NCBI taxonomy): domain Archaea; kingdom Methanobacteriati; phylum Methanobacteriota; class Halobacteria; order Halobacteriales; family Haloferacaceae; genus Haloferax; species Haloferax sp. KTX1. Next base: position 89,204 of record NZ_CABPRH010000006.1, read on the forward strand.
GCCGAGACCGAGGCGGCGGCGCAGACCCCGACCGAGGCGGCCACGGAGACCGAGACGCCCGCTGACGCGTCGTACTCGGTGACGATGTCGCCGGTCGGCACCGTCGAGTTCGACGAGCCGCCGCGGAGCATCTTCACGCGGCTTTCCCACCACGCGGGGATGGCGTTCGCGCTCGGCCGCGGCGACGACGTGAACGCGGTCAACGGTCCGGAGTACTACGACACGACGTGGAAGCAGTTCACGGCGCGACTCCCGGGCGTCGAGGTCGACTGGGCTGACCTGTATCCGTCGTGGGAGACGAGCAAGGAGAAGCTCTACGAACTCGACAGCGACGTGCATCTGGCCGACCCCGCGTCGGTCGTCCAACTCGAACAGTGGGACATTGGCGACGTCGAGGAGGTCGCCGAGAACGTCTCGCCGTGGTTCGGGAACTCGCTGAGCGCCCGTCACTCGTCGCCGACGGACGAGTGGACCGGCGGCTACGAGTACTACACGCTGTGGGAGCAGTTCGAGAAGGTCGCGCAGGTGCTCAGAGAGGAGGAACGCTACGAGGCGCTCGCGGCCGTCCGCGACGACGTGCTCGCCGCCATCGAAGAACGGCTCCCGCCGGAAGACGAGCGCCCGAGCGTCGCGTTGCTCACCGCGTCCGACATCGAGAAGCAGGTGTGGGCGTACACGGTCGGCAACCCCGGCTTCATGACCTCGCACATCCGGCCGCTCGAACCGCACGACGCGTTCGAGGGCTCCATCGAGTCCGGGTCGACCGTCGACTTCGAGGCGCTGTTGGAGGCCGACCCCGATGTCGTGCTCTTCCTGAGCGGGATGCAGCCGAGCGTCAGCATGAACGACCTCCGGGCGACGCTCGAAGCCGACCCCGTCGCCGCGGAGATTTCGGCGGTCCAGAACGGCCGCGTCTACCCGCAGGGCGCGCGCTATCAGGGCCCGATTCTCAACCTCTTCCAGCTTGAGATGAGCGCCAAGCAGTTCCACCCCGAGGCGTTCGGCGAGTGGCCGACCTCGGACGGGGGCCCGTACCCCGAAATCCCCGAGGAAGAACAGCTGTTCGACCGCCAGCGCGTCGCCGATATCATCAACGGCGAGTTCTGAGCGGTCTCTCCGCCACGTTTTCGGCCAGCGACCGGCCCCGCACCCGCCGCCGCCCGGCACAAGAGATTTGTCCCGTCCTCGACTCCACCAGATAGACAGATGACGGACCGACCCGCGTTCGACCGACGGGCGTTCCTCGCCGCGCTCGGGAGCGCCGGCGTCGGGTCGCTCGCCGGCTGTTCGGCCCTCGGCGGCGACTCGACCGAAACCACCAACACCGCCGCCCCGACCGAGCGCGTCGACGCCGACGTCGCCCGCGACCTCGCGGCGCGGTTCGCGCCGACGCTCTACTTCGACGCCGACGAGACGTGGTTCCCGACGGACCCGCGGGCGTACGCGAGCGACCGGGACGGCGAGACGGTCGTCGACGGCTTCGACGCGCTCGACGGCTACCACGCGACGCAGCGGGAGACCGGCGAGCGAGCGCCGGAGCCGACGGTGTTCTACAACGTGGTCGGCTACGAGGGCTCGTCGCTGACGGCCGTGCAGTACTGGTTTTACTCGGTGTTCGACCAGTTCACGACGAACTTCCACTGGCACGACTGGGAGGTCCTGCACGTCTTCGTCGACACGGCGGGCGACGAGCCGGTTCCCCAGCTGTACGTCGCGAGTTCGCACGCGCGGTCGGTGCCGAACAACGAATTTCTCGACCCGGACCCCGCGCGCCCGCCGCGGGTGCTGTCGGAACTCGGGTCGCACTCCAGCGCGCTGTCGCTCAACGACCGCGCCGACCGGTTCCAGCGGCTCCCGACGGGCGGGACGTTCGCGGACATCACCAACCGGGCGTTCGACCGCATCGAGGACGCCGCGGAGATACCCATCGCCTACGGCCTCCCGAGAGATGAGGGCGCGCGCCTGCCCTACGTCGTCCCGGAACTCGACGGCGCGCCGGTGTACGAAGACGAGCGGCTCCCGTCGGTCACCCGCGAGTCCCTCGTCAGCGAGGCGCTCACGGTGCGGTCGTTCGACGCGCTGTCGTCGCCGCCGACGGACCTCCCGGCGCGGTCGACGGGGCTGGTGTTCGGGCCCGAGGCGGCGGACGATGACGGCGACGCCGCCGACGCGGACGCAGACCCCGCCGCCGACGCAGACATCGAATACGCGCTCGCCCCCGCGAGCGAAGTCGAGCACATTACTGAGTTCACCGGGCCGCAACTGAGCTTCGAGTTCTCGGTCCCGGGCTTCGTCGAGGACGCGATTGCGAGCCACCTCACGACGACGAGCGCGCCGTGGAGTCAGCCGCGCTACGCCGACCCCGCGGCGGACATCACCGACCCGACCCACCGGACCGCGCTCGCCGAGCGATACGACGTCGTCGACGAGCCCTCGACGCTCAACACGCTTTTCGTTCGGGTGACGGAGGCCGTCACCGACGCCGACGCGCCGGACGGCGAGGGCGTGACGACCCGCGAGTCGGGCGTCGAATCCGTCCTCCTCTTGGAGAGCGACCCCGAAGCCGCGCCGACGTTCGGCGGTCTCGGCGTCCTCCGGGACGTGCCCGCGGGCGACCACCGACTCACGGTCAACGGCGCGGGGTCGGCACCGCACGGCGAGACGGTTCGGGTCGGGGACGCGGGGTCCGGTTCGGCGTCCGCGTCGGAGACCGAATCATCACCCGACGACGGCGACGGCGGCGACGAAACGCTCGTCACGGCCGGGGTGGACGGCGAAATCCCGCTCGTCGCCCGGGCGTCGGCGACGAAAGTCGAGGTCGACGCCGACGGGACGGACCGCGACCTGACGGCGCTCGCGCTCGAAGATGATTTCGGCGGCCGGCTGTACGACGCGCCGCTGTCCGGGCCGGACGCCGTCTACGTCCACCGCGGCGGCGCGTACACCGTCGAGGTCCGCGACAGCGACGACGAGGTCGGCGCGTTCCGCGTGAACCCCGACCCGGACACGGGCGCGGCGGGTGGCGCGTCCGACTCAGACACCGACTCGGACTCAGACACCGACACCGGCCCCGCGCCCGCGTCGATTCCGAGCGTCCGCATCGACGAGCCCCGAACCGGGAAGGCGTCGCTCGCGACGTTCCTCGCAGATATCACCGCGGAGACGGCCGCGGCGGTCGCGGCGGTCGACGGGGGAGACGGCGACGACGCTGACGGTTCGGACGACTCGGCGGGTGCGGCTACCTCAGGCGATTCGGACGACGCGGGCACCCCGGACGACGCGCCCGAGACGTCGACGGGCGGCGGGCAGGCGAACGCGGTCCGCGGGCTGGCGCAGGCGCTCGAATCGGTCGCGGAGGCCGCGCGCCGGGCCGCCGAACGTGCCGAGGCGGGCGACCGCGGGCGGGCGGACGAGAGCCTCGACACCGTGGCGTCGCGGCTCGAACGCGTGGCCGAGCGGTTGGCCGAGGCCCGCGGGGAGCTTCCGGGGTCGCTCTCACGGGCGACCGACCGGCGACTCGAACAGGCGCGCCGTCGCTCCGAGCAGGCCCGCGCGGCCGACGCGCTCTGAGCGGTGAGTGTATAGGATAGGTCGCGTCGCCGACCGGCCGCGAACGCGCCGCTCGCCGGTCGAATATGGGGTAAAATGTAGGTTATCGTTCTGCCGCGAAACGCGGCGTACTAAATTAGTTTAAAGGCGCGTGAGGTTCGTCGCGCGGGGGCCCTTGGGGGCCTGCTCGATGTCGAACTCAACATCCGTGCCTTCTTCGAGGTCCGGGCCGCCGATGTCTTCCATGTGGAAGAACACGTCGTCGTCAGCATCGTCCGTCGAAATGAAACCGTAGCCGCCAGTGTCGTTGAAGAAATCAACGTTTCCTTTCGCCATTGCTTTTGAACACACACGCCCTTTACGGATAAGACTTGTGCGAGTCGTGCTGTCATGGGGGTTATTTTATTGAATCCATTTCTGAATCGTCGGGTTTTGTAGACAAATGTTCTGGTACGTCGATTCTTCTCCGCCCCCGACTCGTAGTTCGTCGTCGATTCCTCGATATCCTGTGGTATCGGCAGTTCTGGTCTCGGACGCGTCTGCCCACAGCCGACGAGGTTTTACGCGTGGCCGGACGGTCTCCGACACCGTGGATGCTAACGACGTTCGTCGGAAGTGGGCGGATCGGTCGGGAGAGTTCTCGCCGGAGTACTACGCGTACTACGGGCCGAACGAGACGAGCGAGTCGATTCGACGGGTGTTCGAGGAGCGTCTCGACCCCTCGGCGTCGATTCTCGAACTCGGCTGCGGTCCCGGTCGACACCTCTCGCACCTCCGCGAACACGGCTTCGAGAACCTCCACGGCGTCGACATCAACCCCGACTGCTTCGAGGTGATGGCCGACGCCTACCCCGACCTCGCCGACTGCGGGACGTTCCACGCCGACGCAATCGAGGCGGTCGTCGACGAGTTCGAACCCCGCCAGTTCGACGCCGTCTACTCCGTCGAGACGCTCCAGCACGTCCATCCCGACGACGCGTGGGTGTTCGAGGCGCTCGCCCGGAGCGCGGGGAGCTACGTCGTCACCGTCGAAAACGAGGGCGACCGGTCGGTCCCGCCCGAGGACCGCGGCGTCAACGACGAGGAGTACGACTTCCCGCTGTACTACCGCGACTGGGCGGCCGTGTTCACGCAGTTCGGCTTCGAGCAGGTCGCCCGCGAGCACGGCGACCGCGACTCCCTCCGCGTCTTCCGGCGGACCGACTGAGGCCGCAAGCGCGGTCGCCGCCCCGTGTTCACCTCAGAACCCGCCGTAGCGGAGGTACACCATGTCGGCGATGAGGACGAGTTGGAACACCCCCTGCACGCCGCCGAGCATGGCGTTCTGTTTTCCGATGGCCGAGATGACGCTCGCGTCCGGGTCGTCGGAAGTCATCTCGAAGTACATCCGTATCTCGCCGGGCATCAGGAAGCCGAAGCCCTGCACCGAGAGGACGGTGACGACCGCCAGCGCGACGACGATGGCCGGGGTCGTCATCCGGAAGTCGCCGATGGTGGTCGCGACCCACGCGAGCGACCCGACGGTGGCGACGGCGAAGACGACTTGCCAGCGCCGGTCGCGCCACGCGTTCAGTCGGCGACCGAGCAAGAGGAGCGTCGGAATCAGATTCGCGGCGGTGAACAGCGCGAGCCACGGTTCGGCGTGGGGAAACACCCCGAGTCGCTGGGCGAGCGTGATGCCGCCCGCGATGGTGACAAGCGCCATTGACGGGAGGAAGAACGCGGTCTTCGGCGTGAGGCGCTCGAACACCGCGGCGCTCTGTTCGTCGGTCAGCCCGCCGATGACCGGCCCGAGAATCGCCCCCATGAACAGGTCGGTGCCCGTCCACAGCAGGCCCGCCATGACGTGGACGAACGTGTGTTGCTGGAGCGACCCGACCGTGACCGCGTACCCCAACGCGACTACGGAAACCGCGACGATACCGCCCGCAAAGGCCGGGTTCGCCCGCCGTGCCATGCCCCCGATTGTCCCACCAATCGTTGCCCTGTGTTGACTCATCACATTCGAGACGTATACTATCGGTGATAAAACCGGCGACGGACGCACTTATCCCCCCTTCCCCCCACCTTCCGACCATGACTGACGCCCTCTCGTTCGATATCACGAGCGTCGACGACGTCGCGGCCAACCGCGACGAGGTCGTCGCCGCGGTCGAGGCCCACGCGGGGACCATCGCGCGCGAACTCGCCATCCTCCAGGGCGGCGACTACGGCCAAGAGACGTTTAAGACGCGCCGCGGGACGTGGACGGTCAAGTACGAGGCGGGCGCGCTCCAGTACCTCCGGTTCAAGGGGAAGTCCGGCGGCGAGACGTACGTCGTCTCGACCAAACAGCCGCCGGAGCCGAAGGCCCTGGCGACGGCGATGGAAGACTATCCGGCGTTCGTCGAGGCGTACAACGACCACGTCGAGTCGCTCGACGGCGTCCTCGACGACGTGCCGACGGCGTTCCCCGCGGTGACGACGACCGAGGAAATCGTCGCCCAGCGGGACCAACTCGTCTCGACCATCCGCGAGGTGGCCGACACCATGGCCGGCGAACTCAACCGCTTCGACGGCGAGTACGGTACGTTCACCCAGCGGGTCGGCGGCACGCGCTGGGAGCTGAAGTGGGACGGGCCGCGGGCGTCGTACCTCCGCGTCGGCGGCGAGGGCGGCATCTACCTACTGTCGCAGTACGAGCCGCCCGCCGCGCCCGACGTGCGCGAACTCGCCGGCGACTTCGTCGCGTTCGTGGAGGCGTACAACGACTACGTCGACGACCTCGAAGCCGACCTCGCCACCGTCTCGTTCGACGACGTTGGGTAGCGGGGCATCGCGACGCTTTTGGAAACGCCGCCGTCACGTACCGCCATGAGCGACGACCCCGAAGCGGGCGAAGATGCGCCCGCCGCCCCCGGCGACGCCGCCACCGACGACCTCGCGTGGGAGACCACCGACACGCGCATCGACTACTCGTGTCCCGGCTTCGACATCCGGATGGACGACGTTCGGCTCCCCGACGGGACCGAGACGGACTTCCACTACGTCGACGAACCCGCGGCGGTCGTCGTCCTCCCCTTCACGCCCGACGGCGACGTGGTCGTCATCGACGAGTGGCGACAGGCGGTCGGCCGGACCAATCGCGGGCTCCCCGCCGGCGGCACCGAACCGGACGACGACGACTACGCCGCGGCCGCCCGGCGCGAACTCGCGGAAGAGACCGGCCACGAGGCCGAGGCGGTCGAACCGCTCGTGACCGTCGAGCCGACCAACGGTATCGCCAACTCGGTCCACCACTACTTCGTCGCGCGCGGGTGCGAGCCGAGCGCCGACCAGAACCTCGACTTCAACGAGAGCATCCGCCCGACGACGGTCGGCTGCGACGACCTCAAGCGAGCCGTCCTCGCGGGCGAGGTCCGCGACGCGCGGACGGTCCTCGGCGTGCTCTACTACGAACTCGCCGGCGAGTAGCGCATCCGGTCACTCGCGCACCCCACGTTCGACCCTCGAACCCCGTTCCGAGGCGAGAAGGATTTTGACGCCGGCGCTCTAAGTGGTCGGCTGTGTCTACTACGACGCGTCTCCCCGACCTCGCTCGGTCCTTCCTCGCAGCTATCGCCCTCGGCGGCGGCGGTCTCGTCGTCGGCACGATACTCGTCTTTATCACGCAGTTCGCGGCGGTGCGCGCGGGCGTCGAACTGACGCCCCTCGCGCTCGTCGTCACGTCGCTCATCCTCCTGCAGGGTATCGCCTTCGGCGGCGTCGCCCTCGCCTACAGCCGGTACCGCGGCCTCGACCGCTCGTACTTCGGCGTCTCGGTCCCGTCGCTCCGCGACATCGTCGCGGTCGTCCTCGGCTACGTGACGGCGCTCGCCGCGGCGTTCGTCGGCGCGTTTCTCGTCTCGACGTTCGGCGTCCAAGCGGGGTCGAACCAGGTGACCGAAATCGCCGCGCAGGACCCCGAGGTGCTGTTGCTCCTCGTCCCGGCGTCGTTCCTCCTCATCGGCCCCGGCGAGGAACTGCTGTTCCGCGGGGTCGTCCAGAACCGCATCCGCGAGTCGTTCGGGCCGGTTCCGGGCATCGCCCTCGCCAGCGCCATCTTCGCCGCGATCCACTACGTCGCGCTCACCGGCGGCGCGGGCGGCCGCCTCGTCACCATCGGCATCCTGTTCCTCCCGAGCGTCGTCTTCGGCACGGCGTACGAACTGACCGACAACATCGCCGTCCCGGCGCTCATTCACGGCGCGTACAACGCGACGCTGTTCTCGCTGGCGTACCTCGTGTTCAAGCTCACCGAGATGAACCCCGGCGGGGTTCCGTCCGGTCTGCTGTTCTGAGTCGTTACGACTCGTCGGGACTCTTCTCTGCATGCGCCCTCGACGCCGCCGACCGCCAGCCGAGGTCGGACTGATTGACGGGTTCCATGTCGGGTGTTCGAGTCGGCGGAAAAAAGCGTTCGTCGGGGTCGCTCGCCCGCGTGGTCGCCGGTCGTCGGTCAGTTCGGTCCGTCGTCGCCGGCCCCGTCGGCCCGCATCGCTCGGTTGGGGGTTGACGCCGCGGGCGTCGCCGTTTCGCGGCCCGGCGTGCCGCCCATCGCACGCCCGGATTCGAACTGCGAGACGAGCGACTTGAGCTGTTGTGCGCGTTCCGAGAGCGACGAGGACGACGCCGCAATCTGCTGGGTCGCGGCGGTCTGTTCCTCGGCGGCGGCCGAGACGTTCTGCGCCTCGGACGCCGTCTGGTCGCTGAGGTTCGTTATCTCGTCCATCATCGTGACGACCTCCTGGGTCGACTGCGCCTGCTCGTCGGTGGCGCTGCTGATAGACTGGATGGAGTCGTTGCTGTCCTCGATCTTGTGGACGATCTCTTCGAGCACGTCGACCGTCTCGCCGACGGTCTCGCGGCTGGATTCGACCTCGGATTGCGTCTCGAAGGTGTCCTCGGCGACGTTCTCGGTCGACTGCTCGATGTCGCGGATGAGCGAGTCGACCTCCTGGGTCGCCTCGGCGGTCTCCTCGGCGAGCGTCTTCACCTCGCTGGCGACGACGGCGAACCCCTCGCCGGCGTCGCCCGCGCCCGCCGCCTCGATGGACGCGTTGAGCGCGAGGATGCTCGTCTTCTCGGCGATGTCGTCGATGAGGTCGACGACCTCGCTGATCTGGGTGACCGACTGCTGGAGGTCTTCGACCTCGTTTACGGTCTCGGTCGACCGCGACTCCAACTGCTCCATCTTCTCGATGGTCGAACCGGCGGCCTCCTGGCTCTCCTTGGCGCGGCCGACGGTCTGTTGGGACTGCCGCGCGATCTCCTCGGACGACGAGGCGATCTCCTCGATGGTCGCAGAGAGGTTGCTCAGTTCGGACTCCGCGGCGTTGAGGTTCCGGTGTTGGGTCTCGTTGCCCGCGGAAATCTCCTCGATGCTGTTGGCCACGTCGGTGCTCGTCGTCTTCACGGCGTCGGCGCTCGCGGTGACCTCGGAGCTCTCGTCGTCGACCTGCTCGGCGAACGTCTGTATCTGGACGATGACCGAGTCGATGGCCTCCAACATCTCGTTGAAGCCCCGTCCGATGCGGCGCATCGCGTCGTTGTCGCTCTCGGCGTCGACGCGGACGGTGAGGTCGCCGTCGGCGGCCGTCTGCATCGCGTCGCCGTAGCTCTCGGCCTGCCGTTCGAGGTCCGTCGTGAGCGCGTCGAGTTCGCGCCGCCGTTCGTCGGCGTCGTCGACGAGCTCCTTCATGTCCGCGACGATGGCGAGCGTCGCGGTGCCGCCGATGGCGAAGACGGCGACCGTGGCGGTCATGAGCGGCGAGGTCACGAGGTTGAATATCTCGGTGTATATGCCGAGCTTTTCCATCGTGAGGCTGAACATCCACAGAATCGCCAGCACGGAGGCGAACGCGTACGTCAGCCAGAACGACGCTTCCGCGTCGGTGTCGCGGTAGTTGAGCCACGCCAGCACCGCCGCGCCGATGAACCCGAGGGTCCCGATAGCGTCGAACAGTGCGTCGATTATCATGAAGCGTCACCGCCCTTGATGACGTTTTTCCGGCGCAGGTACGCCGCCGCGAAGAAGGTGGCTCCCGCGAGGCCGATGCCGAACGCGTGCTCGACGAAGTTGAGCACCGACCCGAGGAACAGCGCCTCGACGTTCGTCGCGATCATCCCGACCACGAGCAGGACGTACCCCGCGGCGAACAGCTTGGTCTCCTCTCTGTACTGCGTGATAACCGGTATGAGCCCGACGAGCGAGACGGCGAGCGCGGTTACTTCGAGCGGTGATAAGTCGGCTAACATCTACCTTCTCGGTTGAGCCAATCTCTTTGTAAACTGTTCGTCCAAAAAATCACGTTTGATACTCCTCGTGTATATTATCTAGACTATTTCAAGGAATGCGGTGTGATATCTTCGTGCGTCCATTTTTCCGTGGCCGGCCGCCCCGCGAACGCAACCCTTACCGCCGCGCTCGGGGAACGCCACTCCATGCGCGACCACTTCGAACTCCGCGACGGGGACCTCGCCGGCCGCATCGGCCGCCTTTCGGTCCCGCGTGCGGGGGTCACCGTCGAGACGCCGGCGCTCCTGCCGGTCGTCAACCCCAACATCGACACGATTTCGCCCGCGCGACTGGAATCCGAGTTCGGCGCGGACATCCTCATCACCAACTCCTACATCATCAAGACGAACGAGCACCTGCGCGAGGAGGCGCTGGACGTGGGCCTCCACGAGATGCTGGACTTCCACGGGGCCATCATGACCGACTCGGGGTCGTTCCAGCTCGCCGAGTACGGCGAAATCGACACGACGACCGAGGAGATTCTGCAGTTCCAGCGCGACATCGGCACCGACATCGCCACGCCGGTCGACATCCCGACGCCGCCGGACGTGGCCCGCGAGCAGGCCGAGACGGACCTCGAAATCACGAAGCGAGCCCTCGCCGACGCCGAGGCGGCCGACACGGGCGAGATGCTCGTCAACGCGCCCGTTCAGGGGTCGACCTACCCGGACCTCCGCGAGGCGGCCGGCCGCCACGCCGAGGCGACCGACCTCGACGTGTTCCCCGTCGGCGCGGTCGTGCCGATGATGAACGCCTACCGCTACGACGACATGGTCGACGCCGTCGCGGCCGCCAAGCGCGGCCTCGGCGTCGACGCCCCGGTCCACCTGTTCGGCGCGGGCCACCCGATGATGCTCGCGCTCGCCGTCGCGCTCGGCTGTGACCTCTTCGACTCCGCCGCCTACGCCCTCTACGCCCGCGACGGGCGGTATCTCACGGTCCGCGGGACCGAACACCTCGAAGACCTCGACTACCTCCCGTGTACCTGCCCCATCTGCACGGAGTACTCGCCGGACGACCTGCGCGCGAAGGGGTCGAAACGACAGGAGCAACTGCTCGCCGAGCACAACCTCCACGTCACCTTCGCCGAACTCCGCCGCATCAAGCAGGCCATCCGCGACGGCGACCTCATGGAACTCGTCGAGGAGCGCGCCCGCTCGCACCCGGCGATGCTCGACGGCTACCGCGCACTCCTCGACCACGTCGACCAGCTCGAACGCGAGGACCCCGCCTCCAAGGGCGCGTTCTTCTACGTCTCCAACGAGAGCGCCCACCGGCCCGAAGTCGCCCGCCACCACGCCCGCATGGACCGCCTGACCGCCGAGGGTCACGTCCTCCTCACCGAGGGCGGCACCCCCTCCGGCGACGACTTCGACGCGACGTGGCGGGTCGTCCCGCCGTTCGGCCCGTTCCCGCGGGCGCTCTCGGAGACCTATCCGCTCACCGCCGAGGTGCCCGAGCGCCTCGACCGCGACGCCTACGAGCAGGCCGCCCGCGGCGTCTCGCGGCTGGTCGAGGAGAACCCCGACGCGGCGTTCACGCTGGCGCACGACGACTGGCCCGAGTCGGCGCTCGCCCGCGTGCCCGAGTCGGTCGAGTTGGAGTCGCTGTCGGCGGTCTCCGAGCGGTTGGCCGACGAGGCGTCGGCCGAGAGTGACGACGTGCGCGTCGAGGACGACGACACTTTGGAATCGACCGAGGAGTAGCCGCGTCGGCCGCATCGGTTGCGGTGGTCGCGTCGACGTCTGTCGGTCGATGCTCTTAGGTTCACCCGACGTATCAACGAACACGATGGAGGCTGTCCTCTGGTACGTGCTCACGGGAACCCGCGGCGGTGAAAACCGTGTGCGCATCCTCAAGACCGTCGAGGAACAGCCCCGAAACGCCAACCAGTTGGCCGAGACGCTCGACCTCGACTACAAGACCGTCCGACACCACCTCGACGTGCTCATGGACAACGACGTGGTCCAGCGCAGCGGCGACGACTACGGCGCGGTCTACCTCCCGTCGCCGCGGTGTCGCGCCAACTGGGAGACCGTCGAGACGATCGTCGAGCGGATGGACTGAGCATGCAGGCCACGGACGCGGTGATTATGGACAGATTTGGGAAAGCGTATATCAGGATGACGGGGAAAGGAGAGAACGAATGAGTATCTGGGTGGACGTCGCGACGGTCTCGTCGGGCGTCAACGTCGTCGTGCTCCTCGCACTGTCGGCGGTGTGGGCCCGAAACTACCTTACCTTCAGGTCCAAACACGCCGTCGGCCTCCTCGTGTTCGGGGTGTTCCTCCTCGCCGAGAACGCGCTCGCGTTCTACATGTACATCCTCGACCCGACGCTCTCGGGGTGGTTCAGCACCGACGTCCCCGTCATCGCGTGGCGGCTGATGATGCTGTTACACGTCTTCGAGACGCTCGGCCTCGCGTTCCTCGCGTGGATTACGTTCGACTGAGAACGAGACCGCTGTGTTCTCCCGCGCCGTCCGGTTTTTCCCGCCGCCCGCTCACTCGCGGTGTTTCCGCTCGTGGGTCGGGTGTTCGGAGATGTAGACGCTCGTGTGGTCCGGCACGTCTTCGGTGACCCACGAGTTCGCGCCGATGCTCACGTGGTCGCCGACGGAGACCGCGCCGAGCACCTTGGTCCCCGCGCCGATGACGACGCTGTCGCCGATGTCGGGGTGGCGCTTGTACCCCTTCTTGAGCGAGTGCTCGTCGTCTTCGTCCTCCTCGAAGTGGAGCGCGCCGAGGGTCACGTCCTGATAGATGCGCGCCCACTCGCCGATGGTCGCCGTCTCGCCGATGACGACGCCGGTGCCGTGGTCGATGAAGAAGTAGTCGCCGACGGTCGCGCCGGGGTGGATGTCGATGCCCGACTCCATCTTCGCGTACTCGGTGAGTTCGCGGGCGTACGCCGGCGCGCCGGCCTCGTAGAAGGCGTGGGCGACGCGGTGGACCACGATGGCTTGCACGCCGGGGTACGACCGGATGATTTCGAGATAGCCGCGCGCGGCGGGGTCACCCTTGTAGGCCGCCTCCACGTCCTTTTTCAGCGTCTCGCGGATATCCGGGAGTCGCCTCACGACCTCGTCGACGATTGGTGCGGGGTCCTCGTCCGTGTAGGGTTCGATACCGGAGTAACAGAGCGCGCCGAAGTTGGCGACGGCGTCGCGGAGCAGTTCCTCGTCTCCGACCCACGGTCCCGCGTTCCAACAGCGCGGGAACAGGAGGCGCTTGATGAGGTCGACGTCCTCTCGCAGGTGGTTCTGCCGCGGGAACGAAAGCGACGTGTCCGTGGGGAAGGGGTCGTCGTCGGCCCGGTAGGACGCCGCGAGCCCGAGATGCGCGTCGCCCGAGTAGGTGTAGGACATCCGATAGCGATAGTTGGTGGACGAGCGGTATTTAACTCCCCGTTTATCGGGTCCGCGCCGCCGCCCCCGAGCCGCGCTCCGCGCCGCCTCCCACTCGCCCCGAGCCGACTGCTCGATGCGACTTCCGGCCGCCGAAACCGGGCGACTGGGGACACATCGGGGAGAGATTTGGGTGACAGTTCGGAAAATCTTCTTTTAAATATTCGCCCCCGTCTGAGACATGCGACGCACACTCGCAGTGTTGATGACACTCGTCGTGGTCGTCGGGGGCATCCCGGCGGCCGCAGCGGCACAACAGGAGACCACGGCCGTCTCCTTCGAGAACCAAGCGACGGGCGGGACGACCGTGACGGTCGACTCCGTCACGCTCCCCGAGGGCGGCTTCGTGACGATTCACGACGCCTCCGTCACGGACGGGAACGTCCTCGGGAGCGTCGTCGGCTCGTCGGCGTACCTCGACGCCGGCACCCACGAGAACGTGACCGTCCACCTCGACGAACCGGTCGACGAGTCCGGCACGTTCGTCGCCATGCCCCACACGGACTCCGACGGCGACCGCGTCTACTCGTTCGTCGCGGCCAACGGCGAGGCCGACGGCCCGTACACGGCCGACGGGAGCGCCGTCGTCGACACCGCGACGGTCAACGCGAGCGCGACCGTCTCGATGTCCGACCAGCCCACGACCGGCGACTCGGTCGTGGTCGACCGGGTGGAACTCTCGCAGGGCGGCTTCGTGACGATTCACGACGCCTCCGTCACCGAGGGCGCGGTGTTCGAGAGCATCCGCGGCACCTCGATATACCTGCCCGCCGGCGTCCACGAGAACGTCCGCGTCGAGCTTGACGCGCCCGTGACCGAGAACGCGACGCTCGTCCCGATGGCGCACATGGACACCGACGGCGACGAGAACTACACCTTCCCCGAGTCGGAGGGGGAGACCGACGGCCCGTACACGGCTGACGGGAGCGCCGTCGTCGACACCGCGATGGCCATGCCTTCGGACACCGCGAGCGTGAACTACACCGCGAAGGCCACCGGCGGCTACTCCGTGGTCGTCGACTCGGCGTACCTGCCCGAGGGCGGCTTCGTGACGGTCCACGACGGCACCGTCACCGAGGGCGCGGTGTTCGAGAGCATCCGCGGCACCTCCGCGTACCTCGAACCCGGCCTGCACCGCGACGTGCGGGTCACCCTCGACGCGCCGCTGAACGAGACGACCACCGTCGTCCCGATGGCGCACATGGACACCGATGACGACGAGACCTACACCTTCCCCGAGTCGGAAGGCGAGGCCGACGGTCCGTACACGGCTGACGGCAGCGCCGTCGTCGACAGCGGCGACGCGACCGTCTCCGCCAGCGTCGACTACACGACGAAAACCTCGGACGGCGCGACCGTCGTGGTCGACCGGGTGGAACTCTCGCAGGGCGGCTTCGTGACGATTCACGACCCGTCGCTGTCGGGCGGCGCGGTGTTCGACAGCGTGGTCGGCACCTCGATGTACCTGCCCGCCGGCGTCCACGAGAACGTCGAAGTCACCCTCGACGAGCCGATTCGCTCCTCGCAGGCGCTCACTCCCATGGCGCACATGGACACCAACGACAACGAGGCCTACGACTTCGTGACCAGCGAGGGCGACGCAGACGGCCCGTACACCGCTGACGGCGGCGCGGTCGTCGCCAGCGCCCACACCTCGGTCAACGCGGTCGTGACCGCGATGGACCAGTCCGGCGACGGCGCGACCGTCACCGTCGAGTCCGTCACGCTCCACGACGGCGGGTTCGTGACGGTCCACGACGCCTCCGTCACCGAGGGCGCGGTGTTCGAGAGCGTCCGCGGCACCTCCGCGTACCTCGAACCCGGCACCCACGAGGACGTCGAAATCACCCTCGACGCGCCGTTCGAGGAGTCCGGCACCGTCGTCCCGATGGCGCACATGGACACCAACGGCAACGAGGCCTACGACTTCGTGACCAGCGAGGGCGCGAACGACGGGCCCTACGTCGCCGCCGGCGGCGCGGTCCTCACGACGGCCGACTACACGGTCGAAGGCACGATGACCGAGACGACGACCGACGAGTCGACCGAGACGACGACCGACGAGCCGACCGACTCGATGACCGACGAACCCACGACCGAGATGGGGGACGAGTCCACGGAGACGACGACCGAGTCGTCCACCGACGCGCCCGGCTTCGGTCTCGTCGTGGCCCTCGTCGCGCTCGTCGCGGCGGCGCTCGTCGCCGCCCGGCGTCGGTAATCCCGCTGACGACGCACCGGCCCACCACCACACAGAGGCACCCTTTTTCGTACGCCGCGCGGGTCACAAGCCACCCCCGCGCGGCACGCGCCCCGCTTCGGGGTTATTTCGTCTCTTTCATCCGCGCCGCGTAGTCCCACGTATGTACTCGCGCGGGACGAATCCGAATCACGACCTCGTCGCGCTCGGGCGAGAGCAATCGCTTCGCCAGTTCCGAGTCGGTGTCGCCGAGATAGCGCGCGATGAGTCGTCGCAGAACGTCCTTCTCCGCGTCGGGTTCGACGGTCGCGGTCCCCCGCCCGCGGACGCCCCGGTACGGCGGGTCGTTGGTCGAGATCTCGAACGCCACGTCGTCGCGGGCGCGGAGGAATCGCACCACGTCGGCGTCGGCCGCGGTGGCACACCGGAGTTCGGCCGCCTCGGGGTCCCACTCGTACCACAGCGAGAGCATCCAGAGGTCGTCCGCCGGTGTGCGACACGAGAGCCGAACCGGGACGGTCGCGTCGGCGAGGAAGTCGTCGACGCGGTCGCGCGGCCACGGGCCGGTGGGGTCGGAGGCGTCCATAGTGGTCGTTCGGTCGGGACGGGCTAAACTCGGTAGGCTCGGTGGAAGTGGAGCCGCCGAACCGGTGAGTCGGTCGCCGGCGGGTCCGCCGTGCCACCAGACATACGGGTGTCAGGACACAAGCCCACGTGATGACGGACACAGACCTCGGAACGGCGGTAATCGTCTACGACGACCCCGACGAGGGAACCGTCGAGAAACGCGTCGAAAACGAGAACATCGCCTACTTTCAGGACCACTGGATCGTCAAACTCGACGAGGACGCCGGCGGCAACGACGTCGTCCGCCGGATTCCGATTCAGCGAGTCCACTACGTCGAGCGCTCCGTCGAGGAGTTCGAGACGGAGGTCAAGACGCTCCGAAACCAGGTCGAGTCGTTCGCGAAGAACCTGCAATCGTCGCTACTGGGCGGCGGTGACGACGCCGACGCGCGAACGGAGGAACCCCAGCGCATCGAAGTCGAAGACGGTCGGTCGAACGAGTAGTCCGTCCGTTTCCGCTGTTTTTCGCGTAACTCGCCGTTTACGAAGACCCCCGTCGCCCCGCCGGTTTCGGCGCGCCCGCAGAAGACAAGTTAATTGGCTGTCGGGGGCCGAAAGCGGGTATGACCGATTACTTCGAGGTTCACGCCCGCGACGGCGCCGCCCGAATCGGGGAGTTGCGGCTCTCCGACTCGGTGACGACGCCGGCGGTCGTGGACGACGCGCTCGCGGACGCCGGCAGCCTCTGGGCGGCCGAGCGCGAGTTCCCCGACGGCTCCGACGACGTGCTGACCGTGCTCCCCCACCGCTCGCTTCCCGCCGGGAGCGCCGACGAGGTGCGCGAGTCCTTTTCGGTGGACTACCCCGACGCGGACTTCCCGTCGGCCGCCGTCGTCACCGCCGATACGGCCGCCGACTACGGCGCTGACGCCTACGTGCTCTCCGACGCGCAGGGCTTCGTCGGCCACGCGCGCGCCTTCCGCGACAACGTCATCGAGGCGAAGGAGAACCTCCCCGCCGACACGGCGCTCATGCTCTCGGGCGTCGCCACGCCGCGGAACGTCTCGCTTCTCGTCTACGCGGGCGTCGACCTCGTCGACGAGAAACTCGCCCGCGCCCGCGGACTGGAGGGCTTCTACCTCACGAGCGACGGCGAGTACTTCCTCGAAGACCTCGACGAACTCCCCTGCGCCTGCGAGGCCTGCCGGACGCCCGCCTCGGAGTTCACCCGCGCCGACGCGGCCGACCACAACGCCAACGCCCTGCGCGCCGAACTCGCGCGGGTCCGACGCCGCGTCCGCGACGGTCGGCTCCGCGACTACGTGGAGGGGCAGGCCCGCCACGACCAGTGGCTGACCGCCCTGTTCCGACGGTTCGACCAGCAGTACAGCTTCATGGAGGAGCGGGTTCCCGTCATCCGCGACTCGGAGCTCACCGCGGCCTCCGAGGAGTCCATCGACCGCGTGGAGATTCAGCGGTTCGCCGACCGCGTGACCAAACGCTACCGCAACCGCTTCGACAACCCGCTCGTGCTCCTGCCGTGTTCGGCGAAGAAACCCTACAGCGAGTCCCAGAGCCACCGGCAGTTCCACGAGGCCGTCCAGTACCGCGCGCACATGGTGTCGATGACCTCGCCCATCGGCGTCGTCCCGCAGGAACTCGAACTCACCTACCCCGCCCAGCACTACGACTCGGTCGTCACGGGCGACTGGTCGGAAGACGAGAAGTCGTTCGTCGCCGAGGTGCTCCGTCGCTACCTGGAGCGCAACGACTACCCGCGAATCGTCGCGCACCTCCCGCCGGGCGCGTACACGGAGATCGTCGAGCGCGTCGCCGACGACCTCGGCCTCGACGTGGAGTTCACGGTCTCCGAGCATCCGACGACGACGGAGTCCATCGGGAACCTCATGCGGACGCTCGACGGCGAACCCAAGTTCACCCGCGAGGAGCGCGAGCATAACGTCGTGAAGGCCCTCGCCGACTACCAACTCGGCCCGGACGCGGGCGACGCGCTCTTTGCGGACGTGGAGTTGGAGATGACGAGTCGGTTCCCCAAGCTACAGGTGTGGAACGACGCGGGCGTGCAGTTGGCGACGATGGTCCCGCAGTACGGCGTGCTCTCCTTCACGCTCGAAGGCGCGAAGGTGTGGCGCGACAGCGACGCGCCGACGAAGACGGTCGAAATCGACGGGTTCGTCCCGCACGGGTCGGTCCTCGCGCCGGGCGTCGTCGACGCCGACGCGGACATCCGCCCGGGCGACGAAGTCGTCGTCGAGGGCCCGAAGGCGTTCGCCATTGGCCGCGCGGAGATGGGCGGCCGCGAACTGGTCGAGTCCACGCGCGGCATCGGCGTCGAGATTCGGCACGTCGAAGAGCGATAGCCCGAACCCGGTTCGGAGAGGGGGGCTCCGACTCGACCCGAAAACCGCCCGACACGCCGAAGATACCCTCGAAATCACATCTCCCTGATGATTCGTTCCGCGGTGGTTAATCAGCCTTTGAACGCCGCTAAATGGGGCGTATACCCGGATTTCTGTGCACCCGATCATGGCGGAAATATCATGTCACTACAACTTTAAGTAGCATCCCGGCCCAAGGTGGGCAATAATGGCAGAACGACACGAGGGGGAGCGACCGGAGCTCGACGAGCTTCCCGACGAGAGAGCGGTAGACTGGACGATCACCCGTGCGCTGTTGGCGGCGAGCGATTCGACGTCCCGCGCTTTGGAATCACACCTGTTGCGGGTGCAGTACCGCGGTGACGCCGACCTCGACACGGCGGCGACGGCCCGACACATCGACGACGCGATCGACCGACACGCGCGAATTCTCGAGGATTTACGCCTCGCGCGCGACGCGCTCGAACACCGGTAACCCGACCCGAGGTCGCCGCGTCGTTGTCCCTCGCCGCGCGAACCGGACCGTACGCCCTCTCACATAAGTTGTTTATTTAACAGCGGCTACGAACAACCGTGTATGAAGTTGGCCGTCCCAACTGACTTCGACATCCTCGAAGCGCTCTCAGATCGGAGGCGAAACACCGCCGTGAACCTCTCGTATATCCTCGACAAGAACCGCTCGTACATCAACACGCGACTGCCGATTCTCGCGGACTACGGCCTGTTGGCGCGAGTCGGCCCCGCGCCGAACTCCGGGCTGTACGAAATCACCGACAAGGGACTGGTCGTCCTCGACAACCGCGACCAGTACCGAACCGACGGCGTCGACTTCGACGCCCTCGTCGACTCCGAACTCAGGGCACGGACCGACGAGACGGACGCATAACGGCGAACGACGCGCCGAAACCGGAGGTCGGGACGGCCTTCGGAGGCACCCCGGCGCGCTGTTCCTCGCGGGGAGTGGCGACGCCGCCCGGCCCCGCGTTCTCGACGGGTCCGCGGTGTCGGGAACCGCCCGCGCTGTGAAGCGGTCGCCGCCGCCTTTTTGCCGCTTTGCCGCCCAGTTCGAGGTATGGCTGTCGAACCACTCTCGCTCGGCGTTCCGAAACCCATCATCGACTCGCTCCCGGAGGCGGACGGCACGGCGGCACAGGACATGCAACGCGCCGTCGACGGACTCGAAACGCGACTGAACCGCGCGATCGAGGACGCCGACACGGAATCCGAGGCCGCCGGTTACGTCGTCGACGCGCTCGAACGCCTCGAAGGCCACTACGAGCGCTACGACGAGTTCATCCCCGAACTCCGCGCGTGGGGCCAGTCGCCCATCTACGCCATCGCGTGGCGGAACCTCCAAGCGGACCTCATCCTCCAAATCGAGGAGTACGACTGGCTGAAACCCCATATCGACCGAGAACGAAACCTTCGACTGGTCGAAGACGGCATCAGATTCGGCAAGTAGCCGAGGCGTCCGCGGTACCGATTGACGGTCTGTTTTCGAACCGCACGACTATTTCACTCCTAGGTGTTGTGCGACAATATTGAAATACAGTAGAATCATTCTAAACATAATGTTATTAGTTTATTTTGGAACGAGCTTAGTACAGGACAGAAAAACAAAAGATATTTACCGTCGATCCGAATGAATATCTGAGTAACGGTTTAATAGCTGTTTTCACAGGCTGACTGTCGGGTTTATGTTCGATATCCGAAATCGGAGCGCCTCCAAGTAGTATTGTAAATTAACCACTATACTGGTGGGTCCGCATTCGAGTCGACTGCGTCCTCGAAACCGCCGCGCGTTCAGTCGGTCGCCGCGGGACCGCGAGCACGCTCGCACCTCGGTCGTGTGACCGACTGGCGGTTCGACGTCGAGCGACTCCGCATCGACTTTCCGACAGATGTGGGGACGACAGTCGCTAGTGAGGATAGTTAGTCGCGCCCCGTGAAGGGTGACCGAACCTAATGGGGAAGGGGGGGAAGGGGGATGAGTTCGGTCAGTTGGATGCGTCCGAGGGGTTACTCTGTACGGTACTGCATCCGATTGAATACATTCGCTTCGAATATATAAATGATTCTGATTATCAGCGCGACGAACAGTATCGCGGAAGATATAACGAGTGTAACGTCGTTACAACTTGGCCGGTTCTGCGTTTCGGTGCCGGTGGTGGTCTGTCGAAGCCCCTTTCAGTCCGTCGTGCCGAAGTCGTCGTCGGCGCGGACGAAGGCGAGGAGTCGCCGCGAGAATCCATCGACACCTCGACGAGTGACGACCGACCGCGGTTCGACCTCGGGCGCGGTCGACGGACGCGATTTCGCTACTTCACCTGCCGCTCTACCCACTCGCTCGCATCGACGACGAGGTCCGACAGCGCCTCCTCGACGGGCACGTCACCCGCGAGACCGACGCTCCAGGTGACCTGCGACTGAATCGCCTGCAGGTTGAGCATCGTGTTCTGGACCCGCGACGCCAGTACCACCGGAACCGTCGCGTCGAACCGGCGGATTCCTTTGACCGCCTCGACGCCGTCGAACGCCGGCGGGGCGTGGAGGCAGACGACGAGATGCACCGGTCCGTCGGTCAATCGCTCGAACAACTCCCGACTCGACCCCACGAACTCGACGTCCACGTCGCGGTCCGTCGCAATCGGACCCGCCGGTGGCGGACCGTAGGCGAGGATGCGCGGCGTCGCCGCTATGGTTGTCTCGGACACGCATCAGACTGTTCGCAGTGAGAGTATTTGACACTTTCTCCGGTCCGAGACGACGCCCGCCGCCGACGGGGGTCGCGCCCGGCGGTGGCACGCGGGACCGCTCGCCGGCGTCGCCGGTTGTCGTCGGTCGTCGGTTCAGAACAGGGAGTCGAGGCGGTCGTCGACGACGGCCTCCGCTTTGTCTCCGTTGTCGGCGGCGTCGCCCGCCTCCCGTTCGCGGCGGTCCCGCTCGGCCTCGACGGCGGTCGACCGGACTTCGGCCACGCGGTCGCTCCGCGACACGTCGCCGAGGAGGACGAGCACGCCGACGTGGTTCGACTCCGGAAGCGGGTAGTCGCCGCCGCGGACCTCCATGCTCCCGGTCTGCTCTTCGACCCACGTTCGACTCCGCTCGATGGCCTTCCGGTTGAGCCACTCGGGCGGGCCGCTGACGACGACCAGTCCCCGGGAGGCGGAGTCGACGTCGCACGGGAGCGTGAGTCGCCCGAGCACCGCCTTCCGCGTCTGGGTCGTGATGCGGTTGATGGAGTCGAGTTCGTCCGCCGACGACGACCCCCCGCCCAAGAGCCCGGAGATGCTGAACCCGCCGCCGTCGCCGCTCTCGGGGAGTTCGCTCGCCGCGTAGCCGATCGTCGAGATGCCGCCGCCGCGGAGGGTGTTGATGACCTCCGAGGAGTCGACGACGCTCTCGCCGACCGCCCCCGACTCGCCCACCTCGCCCGAGGCGAAGAGGATGCCGAGGCGGCGCACGAGTTCCTCGTTCATCGACTCGTGGGCCGCCGCGACGTCCTCGCCGCTTTCGGCCCACGCGCCGTTGTCGAACGCGAACACGTGGTCGGTCACGTCCACGAACGCCTTGAGCGACCGCGCGGCGTTGCGCGAGTACAGCGCCCCCTCGTCGGCGGCGGGGAGGACGCCGACGCCGTAGATGGACTGTTCGTAGACGCGGTTGAGGTGCTTTGCGAGCACGGGGGCCGCGCCGCTCCCCGTGCCGCCGCCGAGGCCCGCGAAGATGAGAAACGCGTCGGCCGTGGAGGTCGGCGCGCCGTCGGTGCCCCGCAGGAGCTGCCGGCTGTCGCGCTCGGCGAGTTCCGCGGCGAGTTCGTTGTCCGCGCCGACGCCGTGGCCGCTCACCTCGTCCGCGCCGAAGAGGATGCGGTTCTCCTCGGGGACGAGGTCGAGGCCGCGGAGGTCGGCCGACGCGGTGTTGTACGCGACCGCGTCGACGACGTAGTCGGCGTTCGTGCGCTGTTCGTACCGGAGGAGGGCATCGAGGACGTTTCCGCCCGCTTGCCCCACGCCGAAGCAGAGGACCTTCATCGTCTCTCTTTGACACGTCATCAGTGGTGAATCTTCTGTTAGGGGACGTCCACGCTCGGACTCGGACGCGCCGCCGACGGGGTAGTTCTATACGACCCGCGCGAGAACCACCGACAGACGCCATGACCTGTCCGCGGTGTTCACAGCCCCTCTCGACGCTCTCGTTCGACGGCCGCGCGGCGCGCTACTGCGAGCGGTGCGGCTTCGTCGGCGTCGAGACCGTCCACGAGCGCGACGCGCCGAGCCGAGAGTCGTGGGACGACGCGATAGCCCGCTTCCACGAGCGGGCGGTCCGCGAGGCGCGCGAGCGGGACGGGGACGTGGGCGGCGGTGACGCCGGTGACGGCCCCGCCGAGGGCGACGACGCGGCCGAATCTGAGCGCGCCGAGGCCGACGCTGACGCCGACAGGGACGAGGCCGACGCGACCGAGTCCGACGACGGCGGGGCTGACGACGGCGTGGCCTCCGACGGAGAGCCGAGCGACTATCTGCGGAAAAACGGGGAGGACGGCGACCGCGGGGACCGCGCGGGCGACGAGTGACGCGCGCTCGCGCGTCGCCGGCGGCGCGTCGACCTCGGTCGTGACGTACTGTCCGGCCGGTGTGTCAGCTCGGGTCGGCGCTCAGTTCGATTCCGGCGGGGCTTCGGTTTCGGTTTCGGGTTCCGGGTCGGGCTCGGAGGCGCTCCCGTCGGACTCCTCTTCGGAGCGGGCGGCGACGAGCGACCCGCGGGCGACGCTGTAGAGGGGTCGGTCGATGCTCCGGACCTCGTTGACCGAGAACGGAATCGTGGAGTCTTCGAGGTGGTGTTCGAACAGCTCCTCGAAGCCGTCGGGGCTGGAGGTGCCGCCGGTGACGACGACGGGCACGTCGAGGCCCTCCTCGATGTCCTCCTCGTCGACCTCGCGCTCGATGTTCTCGATGACGTAGTCGAGGAGGTTCTCGTAGTAGATCGACAGCGCGCCTTCGACGCCGCCGACGTCGGTGCGGAAGTCGAGCCGGAAGTCGTCTTCCTTGATGGACGTGACCTTGTCGACGGCCGTGCCGGTGGCCTGTGCGGTCTGCTGGTCGATCCAGTCGCCGCCGCGGGCGATGGAGAACTGCATGACCGGCACCGCGTAGTACGCCAGGCAGATGTTCGTCATGCCCGCGCCGAACGAGACGCCGAGGCCGGTGAAGTTGTTGTCGGCGAGCTCGCTGTAGATGACCGCCATCCCCTCGTTGATGGGTTCGGGGTCGTAGCCCATGTCGCCGAGCATCGATTCGAGCGTCTTGTCGTGATACAGCGTCGAGAGGTCGGAGTCGATGGGGTCGGCGGGACTCGAATAGAACAGGCGCTCGTTCGGCCGGGAGGGCGAGCCGACGACCTGCTCGATGATGAGCTTGATCATCGGAATCGCGGAGGACTCCTCGCTGGAGAGGATGCCGTGTTGCATCGGCCGGCGCGTCTCCTTGCCGAAGATGTTCGCGAAGTTGAGCGCGTCGTCGCCGACGACGTACACCTTGTCGTCCTTGCGGATGTGGAGCACGTCGCTCCGCGAGAGCATCTGTTCCGCCATGTCGCTGTAGTCGATTTCGACGAACGAGTTTCGCTGCTGGACAAATACGGTCTCACTCCCATCCTGACTCGCCGACAGGATGTTCATGGTACCTACGTCAAGGCCTTTCGCCATACCTCACGCGTCGTAGGGCTGTCGCATAAATCTGTATGCGCTTTTGACATTCATGTCGGCCGATGAATCCAACGCCGAACCGACGGCCCGGCGTCCCGCGACGGCTCAGGAGAACAGCCCGCGAATCCGGTCGACCAGCCCCTCGGAGTCATCGCGTTCGGCGTCGGCCTGCTGTCGCTTCCGGAGTTCGGCCAGCGCGGCGGCCTGGTCGTCCGTGCTGTCGCCGACCGCCGTGTCTTTCTTCCCGCCGCGGAGGCCCTGGAGCCCGGCGACCGCGTCGTCGACGCCCCCGCCGCGCGTCTCGGTCGCTTTGGCGTTCTCGAAGCTCGCGCGGTCGACGTCGTCGACGGCGGAGGTGTCGAGCTTCAGGCGGGTGGTCTCGGTCTTGCGGACGCCCCCCCACGACAGTTCGGTGTTCGACAGCGCCTCGTCCATGTCGCGGCGGACCTGCGCGGAGACGGCTTCCTCGTCTTCCTCGTCGGTCGCGTCGGACTTCGCGTCGCTCCCGCCCGCGGCGGGGCCGCTCGTCTTCGCCCGGGCGATTTGGAAGCCGACGAGCGACGTGCCGCTGGCGGCGACGACCGCCACCGCGCCGAGCGAGTAGATACCGACGATGCGGCCGCTCCGGTCGGCGCTCGCGGCGACGTTCCAGTTGTGGGGGTACGCGCCGACGAACTGGACGACGGCGACCGCACAGACGACCAGTCCCGCGCCCGCGAGGAGCTTCGGGAACCGGTACCGCGAGGGGAGCAAGACCACGACGGAGACGAGGAGGAGGGGAATCCCGAGCGCGCCGGTGACGCCCGCGACCTCGCGGAGTTCGTACTTGAAGATGTTCTCGGGCGGGATGCCGCCGCTCCACACCACCGCCGCGAGCGCGACGGCGAGCAGTCCGATAGCCGTAAAGAACAGCGCGAAGCCCGCGTAGACGGTCGTCTCGTCGGGGTCGGCGTCGACGTACCGTCGGTAGAGGGCGATGAGGGTGTTCTGCCCGTCACTCGACATACCTCAGACCATTCTCCCGCGCGACATATAATGTTCGCCGGGTTCGGCCTCGTCCCCTCGCCGGCGACCGACCCGAGACCCCGTCACCGCCCGCCGGCGCGCTCGACGGTCACGTCGTAGGCCGCGACCGTGTCGTCGAGGGTCGCCTCGGCGAGCGTGGGGTCCGCGTCGAACCGGGCGCTGGTGAATCTGGCGGGGCCGTGGACGACGGTGTCGCCGAACGCCGCCGCGTCGGTCACGTGGGCGTGCGCGAAGTCCAGCCGCCCGCCGATTTCGACGCCGAAGGTGAGCGACCCGACGGTGCAGTCCGAGAGGTCCACGTCGCGCGCGACGCGGACCCCCGAACAGAACAGTTCGTCGCCGAAGCGCGCGTGGTCGCAGATGACGCTTTCGCCCACGGCGGCTTCGACCAACCGGACGGGCGACTCGGCCGAACAGACCGCGTCCGAGAGTTCGAGTCCCCCGTCGACGGCCACGCGGACGAACGACGCCGGTCCCGACTCGAACCGCGCGCTCCGGAAGCGGAGCCCCCGACCCTCGACGGACGCGTTGTCGAAGTAGACCGGGCCGCCGAACGCGCAGTGGGTGAAGTCGACGGCTCCGTCGCGGGCGGTGAGTCCCGTGCAGTCGACCCGGCCGCCGAAGGCGGCGGTCGTCGCGTCGATGCCGCCGTCGACCGTGAGCCGGGCCGCGTCGAGTTCGCCCTCGACCGTCAGGTGTTCGAGCGAGAGGCCGTCGTCGACGGTCGCCGACGCGGCGACGACGCTCCCGCGGACGCGGCAGTGCGCCAGCGAGAGCCGACGGTCGAACGCGGCGTTCCCGAAGTCGAGGCGGCCGCCCAGTCGAGTGTGGGAGAACCACGCCGGCCCGCCGAACCTCGCCTCGGCGACGGACACGTCGTCGTCGACGACGCCCTTCCTGAACGTCGCCCCGGCCTCGAAGCGCGCCGCCGTCGCCACCACCGTCTCGGCGCTGAAGGCAGTCGCGTCGAAGCGCTCGTCGAAGCGCGCCTCGCAGAGCACCCAGCGGTCGCCAATCTGCAGGTGGCGACAGCTCACCGCCCCGGACGCGTCGAGACGCTGCATGCACACCGCGCCGCCGACCGAGACGCGGTCGAGCCGGAGCGCGCCGTCGAGCGTCGCGTCGCGGAGGTCGATATCCGATTTCACCATCGCGCCGCGGAAGTCGAGCGACGCGTCGGACGGCGGCGTCACCCCCGCGAGGTCGATGCGTTCGAACGCCGCGCCGACGAACGCCGAGGGTCGCGCGTCGTCCTCGACCGCCTCGCGGAGCGCCTCGGTGACGGCCCCGGAGCGGGTTTCCTCGGCGGGTCGGTGGAAGAGACAGCGGTCTGACCCGCCGCTGGCGGGGTGCGGACACCGCCACACCGATGGCGACTCGTCGGCACCCGTCTCGTCGGCGGCGTCGAAGACGTGCTCGTAGGTACAGCGCGCGGTGCGTTCCACGTTACTCGACCGTTCGTCGTTATCACGTAAATAGATTGTCACGAGGTGGGCGCGTCGCGCGCCGCCACAGGGTCGCGGCCGTCCTCGTCGCGGTCGCGTTGGTCACTCCCCGACGAACGGCGCGCCGACTTCGGCGTCGCCGACGACGGCCGAAAACGTCGCCGCGAACTCGAAGTCGCGGACGGGGAGCGTCACCAGCCGAACCGTCTCGCCGGTGCTGTCGTGGAAGCCGACGACGGTGCGGTCGGATTCGAGTTCGACGGAACAGCCGGCGAAGACGGGGCGGTTGAGCTGTATCGTCCGCATCTCCCGCACCCGCTCGGGGGTCGCCTGCCCGCCGTCGTGTCGAATCTGGACGAGTCGCGTCTCGGTGAGGAGCACCGTCATCTCCTCGTAGTGGCTGACCGACCGGAGCGTCTCGCGCTCGCCGACGAACTGGTGAATCGACTCGTAGAAACTCACAGCCCGCCTACTCGGTCCGCTCGTATCAACGTATCTACACAGTTGTTCACCGACGACGAGTTTTCGCCGTCGGCGCGGGTTGCGAGGCTCACAGCCAGCATCGAACCACCGGGTTCCGACCGCCTGTCAGAGGCGAGCGGGCGGGACGGGTCGCCGTGACTGGGCGGTCGTGCTGTCCACATCCCGACCGACGCGACCGCCCGTCGTACAGTCGCCGTCCGGAGCATATCAACGTCTGCCCGGCGGCGCGGTCGGTCGAACGCGGAGCCGCCGCGGTCAGTCGGTGGCCTCAAGCGCCGGATCGCCCGCCAAGACGACGATGTCGGCCATCCCGCGCACGGACTCGAACGGAACTCGGACGCCGCGCAGACCGACCTCCAACCCCTCGGGCGGATCCTCGACGGAGACGAGAAGCGCGGTCACGCGGTCGTCGTCGAGGTCGACACAGAGGTCGACGGCCTCGCCAAATCGATCGCCCGAGGCGGTGTACACGGGGCGGCCTTCGATGCTCGGAATCGGTTCGATGCCCGACGATAACTGGGGACCCATATCTCCGCTATCGGACGTGTCAATCAAAAATACCTCGGTCGGGACGGAACGACATCGCCGTTTCCCGACCGACCGCTGAACGGCGACCTCCGACCGTGGTGTGGTGTTTCAGCGCCACCGCGGTCGTCTCCCGCCCGACGACGCGGACAGCCTCGTTCGACGTGTATGCGGCTGATATTCGTGACCTCCGGTATATTTTTTAGGAGCGCCTAAGAGATATCCATCTGGTCAGGACGAACCGAGCCTCGGTGTTCCTTCCGTAGACCCACCACCACTACCGAGGCCGACTGACCATCTTCGCGTCCCGACGAGTCTCCCGTGAGCGCCCGCGGTGTCTCTCGTCGCGGTGACCGATGGTCGTCGCCGGCCGGCGGTGTCGTTCCCGCCGCCGAGGGTGGCCCTCACGTTTTTTGTTTCCGAGCCGACATCCTTCGATATGGTAGACAATCCGACACGGGCGTACGGTGCGCTGGCCGTCGTCGTCGCGGCGGCCGTCAGCGGTGCCGTCATCCTCTCGGGATTCGTCGCTATCGACTTCGTGCTCGACGCGGTCACCGTCTGGGGCTACATGGCCGCGGTCGGCGTGATGGTCGTCTGCGCGGTCGTCAGTTGGTTGACCGACCTCCCCGGTATCCTGTCGGCCGAGTTCGGAGGAAACGGGCGGTAGGTCGCCGGGGGACGGCCTCGGAAACGCGACTCGTCCCTTCGACTCCTCTGCGGTCAGTCGTCGTCTCGCTTCTCGTCGGTCGTAATCATCGATTCGCGGATGTCCTGTAACCGCTCGGTGCCGCGGAGTTCGGACATGTTCACGCCCAGCGCGTCCGAGTCCTCGTCGGTGGCGACGCCGCTCGTGAGGATGCTCCGGACGCCCTCCTCGACGGTCATGTCGATGTCGTACACGTCGTCGGCGGGGATGTAGGTGAGCAGGCCGCCGGTGACGGGGTTCGGCGCGAGCGGGAGGAACATCGAGACCATCTCGCCGTGACCGGTGGACTGCTCGATGGTCGCGGGAGAGCCGCCCGTCTGGAAGCCCAGCACGTACACGTCGTCGTCGAAACACTGGACGAGTTTCACGTCCTGGAACTCGTCTGCCCCCTCGTCGAGGACCACGTCGCCCATGCGGCGGAAGCTCTTGTACACCGTCCCAACGCCCGGAATCGACGAAATTACGAGGTCGAACGCGCCGATGATCTTCTCGCCGTACTGGTTGCGGCCGACGGTCCCCACGACCGCGACGATTCCGAAGAGGACGAGCAGCGCCACCAACTCGGTGAAGAAGTCGACGACGAACGAGTAGACGCCGAGTTCGATGAGGAGGCTGATGAACTCGACGCTCTCGAAGCGGCTGATGACGCCCGCCCAGCGAAGCAGGTCGATGAACGGTTCGAGGGCGTCCCTGACGAAGTCGATGCCGACGCGCAGGACGTACAGCGTGATGACGATGGGGATCATGATCGCCACGCCCGTCAGCAGGGTGTTGTAGGCTCGTTCGTACAGCGATTGGCCGGTCTCTTTGGCGCTCACGGCGAGTGTGCCCGGCGAGCGCGGAGGGTCAGCGGAGGACACGCCCGGTGGTTCATGTGGCTCGTACAAATAGTGTCGGCAATCGAACTGTCCGTATTTCCGAGGCGCGCTTCGGCGCGGACGCTCGCGGGCGTCCGGAGACGGGCGAATCCGTCACGAGCGACGAAAACGGGGACACGTGTGGGCCGGGAAGCCCCGAGTACGGTAACCGTGAGCGACGACGCAAGGCGGGACGGTGGCCCGTGCCGTCCCGAAGGCGGGGTTAGGAGACGACTTCGAACCGACCGACCGAGAGGTCGAGCGCGAGCTGTTCGCGCGGGTAGACGAACTCCTCGTCGTCGTACGTCGTCCGGACGGTCCCGTCTTCGATTTCCACCACCGTCTGTTCCGTACACAGCGTCGAATGCCGGATGGTCGACCCCTCCGTGATCACGTGCGGGGCGACCTCGATTGCTTGTGCCATCGTTTCACTAGCGGGCGTCAAATAGTATAGTTCTTTCGCAGTTCTCGACATTCGGTGAGCAAATGTGACTATATAGTGGTATTGACGGGTTGATTGTACACTTTCCGTTCCGGACGGTTTCGAACTACCGGTCGCGGCTCCGACTCGGCCGGAGCTCGCGGGGTCCGCCGACTGCGCCGCGGAACAATCGCGGTCGAATCCGGGCGTCGCCGCGCGTCTGTCGGCACTCGCGCGGTTCGGCCCGCACCGCGAGTCGGTTGTCGCCCGCCGCGTCAGCCGCGTTCGAACGGGTCGCGTTCGGGCAGTTCGTCGTCGAGGACGGCCGCCACGGCGTCGACGAACGGGTCGTGCGCCGACAGCGCCTCGCGGAGCGCCTCGTAGTAGGCGACGGTGTCGCCCGCGAGGAACTGCGAGTCGACCCGCCAGAGCGTCCGCCCGGTGCCGAACTCGCCTGCCGGGAGGTCGTCGTGTTCGCCGCGCGCCTCGTCGAGCGCCGCGACGAGTCGCTCGCGGAGCGCCGCGTACGGCGAGTCGCCGGAGAAGTCGGCGTCGCCGTGGACGCCGTCTTCGAGGTGGAGTTCGAGCCGGAACTGCCCGCGTTGGAGGGCGCGCGGCGTCGGGTAGTGCTCGAAGTGGAGGTCGTAGCCGCTGTCGCGGCCGCGCTCCCACGACGTGGGCGTGACGCGCCCCCACGGCTTCCCCGAGTCGAGGGCGTGCCATTCGTGGCCGCCCGCCGGCGGCGACGCGCGGAGGTAGTCGGCCCACTCGTACTGGAGGACCTCACGAGCGAGTTTCGCTACGGCGTCGCGGGTCGCATCGACCTGCAGCTCGTAGTCGAGATAGAAGCTCGTTTCGTCCGCGGTGTCCGGGCCGTTCATACCTCTCTGCTAGACGCCCACACGGATAAAGATTCGACACAGGCTCCGCAGAGCCCGCGTTCGCTCAGTTCTCGCGTCGCATTCGGCGTCCGGCCCCGAGCAGGAGCGCCGCGGTTGCGGCGACCGCGGGCGCGACGCCGAAGCCGGGGACGCCGGTCGCCGTGGTCCGGGACTCGGTCGTCCCGGTCGCGGTCGCGGACTGCGTGTCTGTCGCGCTGGCGGTCGTCGTACCGTCGTCGGCCGCCGTCGGACTCGCGGGCGACGCGGTGGACGTCGGCGACTCCGCCGCCGACTCGGTGGTCGCGGGCCGGTCGGTGTCGTCGTCCGACCCGTCGTCCGCGTCGGCATCGTCGCCGGTGTCGTCGTCCGACTCGTCGTCATCGCCGCCGCCACCGCCACCACCACTACCACCACCGCCACCGCCGGTCGATTCCGAGACAGAGAGGTCGAGTCCGGACGTGCCGGTGACGGAGTAGTTGTTGCCGTCCTCGTCGCCGAGTTTGGCCGCGGACACGTTGAGCGCACCGTCGGCGGTGGTATCGGCGGTCTCGACGGTGACGGACGCGACCGCGACCGTTCCGTCGTCGTCGGTGTCGAGGTTGACGACGCGAAGCGACGCGACCGTGCCGTTCTCGTCGTACGACGTGTTCCTCAGTTGCGGGTCGGTGCCGTCGGGGGTGGTGAGTTCGGCGATGCGGCCGACGGCGTCGTCGAGTCGGACCGTCAGGTCGTACGCGCCGACGCCGCCGTCGACGCTGTCGACGACGACGTCGAACGTCCGCGTCGAGTCGGGTTCGACGGTCGCCGCGTCGGTGCCGAAGCCGACGGTCGTGTCGGTCGCGGCGACCGCGGGCGGCGCGACGGCGCTCAGACAGACGACCGCCACGAACACCGCGACCGCGGGCGTGTTCGCCTCAGTCATCCGTGGTGACGAACAGCCACTGCACGTCGCCCACGTCGACCCGCCCGTCGGCGTTGAGGTCGAACGCGGGGGTGCTCGCCTGGACGGCGTCGGCGTCGCGGTTCACGAACAGCGCCTGCGCGTCGACGATGTCCACGCTCCCGTCGCCGTTGACGTCCTCGAAGGTGCCGTCGCCGTCGGGGTCGGCCATCGCGTAGCCGTTGCCGGTGAGGTCGCCGGGTTCGACGCCGACGGGTCGGTTGTCGATGCGCGACACCGCGTAGGCCGTCCCGTTGGGGTCGTAGGTCGCGGCGGGCGTCAGTTCGAGGGCGGTCGACCCGCCGAGCGCGACGCCCGTGACCGTCACGGTAGCGAGGACCTGCGAGTCGTTCGCGTCGCCGTCGTCGGGGTCGACGCCGGCGGCCTCGATGCGGACCTCACTGCCGTCGTCGCTGATATTGACCGCCGAGAATCCGGGGTCGTCGCGGAACTGTACGTCCGCGATGCGGGCCACGCTCGAATCGCCGACCGCGAGGGTCAGTTCGTACGCGCCGACGCCGCTGGCGGCGTCACTCGCGGTGATGTCGAACGTCCGGGTGTCGCCGAGGGGGACGGACTGGCCGTTCGAGCCGACCGCGAGCGCGACGCCGTCGGTCGGTTCAGGCGTCGGGTCGGGCGTCGTCGCCTCGCCGTCGAGGTCGACGTTCAGCACCGCCGAATCGAAGTTCTCGTACCGGCTCGAATACGCGCTGTCGGTGTAGTCGACGTAGAGGTCGACGCCCGAGTCCGGCGCGGTCACCGGCGTCTCCAAGGCGTCGAGGTCGCTCGTCGGCACCGAGACCGTGACGGTGCCGCTCGCGCCGTCGTAGGCGACGTTCGTCGCCTCGACGTAGCCGCCGCTTCGGTCGGCGAAGGCGGCGGTCCCATCGACGCCGGTCACGCGCGATGGCGCGTCGATGGTGACCGTCGTCCGGCCGTCGCCGCTCGTCACGTCGACCGCGTCGGCGTCGACCGCCGTGTCGACCCGTCGCATCCGGTCGTCGGATTCGGTGTCGACCTCGGCGGCCGCGACGGTCGAGCGGTTCTGCAGGTAGCCGATGACGCCGTCGGCCATCGTCGTCTCGTTGTAGACCGCCACGCGCGGCTTGTCGGCGAGCGGGTAGCCGCTGCCGCCGTCGGCGATGTAGGAGTTGGTCGCGAGCGTGTAGGTCGCCGAGTCGTTGACGGGTTCGCCGTTCACCGTGAGGTCGCGAATCGTCGCGTCGCCCTCGCCGGGCGACGAGCTATCGGTGTGGGGCACCCACTCGAAGGTGACGCCGCTGACCTGCTGTTGGGTCTGCGTGCCGTACTGGTTGTCCATCTCCAGCGGCGTTATCTGGCTCTCGACGACCTCGCGGAGCTCCGCGCCGGTCAGTTCGACCACGACGATGTGGTTGCCGAACGAGAGCGTCGAGGTCACCATCCCGCGGGTGACGTTGAACTCCTCGCCCGCGGCGTAGTCGCTCGGATAGAGCGTGTCGCGGATGCCGCCGGCGTTCGTCACGGCCACGTCGGCACCGGTGTAGCCGCGGACGCCGTCGGTGACGAGGTGGCCCGTCGCGGAGTCGTCGGTGTAGCTGGAGCCGACGCCCGTGTGCTCGGGCATGACCGCGGTTGCGAGCTCCGTGTCGAGGTACTCCTCGCGGAGCGGGTTGATGTAGGTCTGCCACGAGTCGTTGCGCGGCACGTCGGTCGTCACGTCGACGAGTTCGCCGGAAGCGTCGGTGACGCTCCCGTTATCGACGGTTAGCTCCATCCGCATGATGGCGTTGGCTTTGCCGGTGGTCTCGCCGATGAGGACCCCGTTCGTCGTCTGCGGCGGGTAGCGCTGTTGGTCGTCACCGGAGACGAGCGCGTCGATGCCGTCGACGTTCCGCGCGAGGGCCTTCGAGTCCGGAATCCCGACCGGAGCCAGCGCGACGACCACGTCGACGTCCTCCTCGTTGCGGAGCGTGTCGACGGTCCGCCGGGCGGCGGTCGTCGGGTCGACGACGGTGTAGCCGTTGCGCTCGATGACGCCGTCGGTCTTGGCGTTGATGGCCTCGTCGGTCAGGCCGAAGAAGCCGACCCTGACGCCGCCGCGCTCGACGACGGTGTAGTTCTTCGTCCCGGGGAGGTTCTCGCCCGTCTCCTCGTCGACGACGTTGGCGAGGAGCCACGGGTAGGTCGACTCGTCGGCGATGGCCTCGAAGACGGCGAAGTCGTTCGTCCCCGCGTCCTCGTCGTAGTCGAGTTCGTGGTTCTGGACGACCTCGGCGTCGGGGTCGATGAGGTTCATCGCCGTCATCGGCGGCTCGTAGCCGTGCTCCAAGCCGTCGTAGTTGCGGAGTGCGTGCGGGCTGAGTTCGTCGCCGCCGCCGGCCACGAACACCGGCCCGGAGGCGCTGGCGCGCTCGCGGTCGATGAGCGTAATCATCCGACCGAGCTTGTCGTCGCCGGACCCGGCGGCCGCCTTGCCGATGTCGTTGAAGCCGACGAGCGTGACGGTCGTCGCGTTCGCGCCAGCGGTATCGTTACCGGCGTCGCCGTCGGCCCCGTCCGACTGGAGCGTGGCGGTGGTCACGTCCGCCGGGTCGGACGCGTTCGCCACCGGTTGGACGTTCGAATCGAGTGCGCTCGCGTCCTCCCCGGCCGCGACGCCCGCCGCACCGGCGGGGAGCGTCGCGGTCGTGAGTACGACCACCAGCATTGCTGTTACAGTACGTCTGAAAACTGTCCGTGATGTCATGTGCGCAAACACAACAACCCGCACCGAGGCGGATGTGATAACTGCTGGTAAGACTGATATGTTGGTGACCATACTACAACATACTGACGTGTTCGGCGCGCCGCGGTTCGTCTTCGGACCGGCGGGCGAAACGCACCGACTTCACCGCGCGTCGAGCGACGCGGGGGTGGGGGACGCCCGCGGTACTCGGCCGGGAACGTGTCCGGAACTCTGAGAATAAGATGAGTGGTAATAACTGAGAACTATCAGTAACTCAGGAAAACCGAGGAGGGAGTCGACGACCCGCCCGACTCGGACGGGAGAGGACGCGCCGGCATTCGGCCGAGAAGCTCACGAGGATACGTCCGGCGTCGACTGCGCGGTCCCGGCCCACCGGCAGTTGCTCAACGAATCGATGTCGGGAATACAGAATACGCCTTCTCGCCGTCGAATCCGCGAATACGGGCAGAAGCGGTCCGAGTCGACTGCGAAAACAGCGTCGGAAGACGGACGCCTTCGCAGGCTCACTCGGTCTCCCGTCGAACGTGCTGGCCGCGTGACTGGCGTATCTGCCGGGACCGCACACCGACCTCGATGAGCGCGCTTCCGCTCGACGTGCGGCGTACACCGCCCGAACCCCCGAATCATATCACTTTCTAATTATGTAATGGATTCCGAGAAGACTCGCTCGCCACTCGCGGTAGAGCGGCGTATCGGTAGGCGTCTCCCGTCGCGCCGATACTCGCCCGGCCGATTCACTCGGCATCGCCGTCGAGCGCGGCGCGCGCTCGCGTTCGAACGTCGGCGGGGGTCGCCGCCGACGCGTCGCGCCGGGCCATCCGCCCGGTGACGAGGTCGAGGAGGTCGAGCGCGGTCAGCAGGTCGCGGACCTCGTCGCGGTCGAGTCCGAGGCGACGCTCGACTTCGTACAGCGTCTTCGCGCCCGCGACGGCCGCACACACGTCCGCCGTCGAGCAGCCGAGCGAGGACAGCGACGCGGGAAGCGCCGGGAGGTCACTCGCGCCGGAGTCGTCCTCGGTCACCGCAGCCGTCTCGTCTGCGTCGCCCGCGTCGGTCCCGGCGTCACCGGTCGGCCCCGCAGTCGACGCCGGCCCGACTTCCGCGTCGGCCTCGGCTCGCGTCTCACGTTCCGCCCCCGCCGAGTCCGCGGTGTCCTCGCCTCCCGGTTCGGCCGACCGCTCAGGCGCGGCCGCGCCCCCCTCGTCGGCGACGCGCGGCTCCGGGGTCCGCGCCTCGTCGCCCGCGTCGCTCGCTCGGCTCGAAGACGCCGTTTCGGTCGACGGGCCGTAGGACTCCGGTTCGTGAATCCCGCGTTGAATCATCTGGTTGCGGACGGTCTGCGGGGTCACGTCGACGCCGAGAGCGGCGGTCATCTCCTTGAACGTCTCGCAGGCCTCGTAGGCCTCCCGAAGCCGAACCGGGTCGTGATGGGCCGGGACCGCGTCGGAATTCGGCTCCGCGTCTGTGTCCGCTTTTGCGTCCGACTCCACCGCTGGCTCCGTCTCGGTGCTGGCGTCCGCGTCGGTCTCCGTTTCCGTGCTGGCGTCCGCGTCGGTGCTGACGTCCGCCTCCGCCTCCGCCTCCGTCTCCGCGCCCGCCTCGGTGGCGTCGTCCGCCGACGCAGATTCGCCCCGGTCGCTCTCCGGCGTTCCGCCCTTCACCGCTGGAACTGCGGACTCCATCGTCGGCGGCGACGCGCCGGCTCCGACGGCCGCGTCGACCGCCGCGTTTCGCGTCCCGGAGCCGTCGGCCCGGGCGACCGGTTCAGTCGGCTCGGAGTCGCGTTCGGAGTCGCGCTCGGCCGACGCCGATTCCGGGTCGGCGTCTCCGCTCGGCGGGGGCGCGAGCGCCACGTCGAGTTCGAGTCGAAGCCGGCCGTCGGCGACCGTCGCCGCCGGCGACGACACGGAGAGCCGGTTCGGGTCGACCGCGCACTCGGACGCGAGGTCGTACGCGACGGTAACCGAAGCCAGGACACCGTCCGCGGCCGATTCGCCGTCGCTCGTCAGTTCAAGCTCGCAGACCGCTCCCGTCGTCTCCGTAAACTGTTCGAGAACCGCCGTGAGCTCTCGGACGTTCCTGACCACTTCCATATGATGATGTCAACTGTGTCACACCGCATATAATTTATTGCCGTCGGGCTCATCTAGTAATATATATTCTACACAGACGTCCGTTCGCCACCGAGGCGAGTGCCCCGGGACGGTCTGGGGCGTTCTGTCGTCGGGCGTGACTGTCGCCGTAGCTGTTTTTATCACTGTGACGCGACACCACAGACGTATGGACGTGTCTCCACTCCACGGTATCGCCCCGTTTAGCGCGGAGCGGCGTGCGATGCGAATCCTGCTGGTCGACGATAACGAGGCGATGGTGGAGCTGTCCGCGACCTTTCTCGAACGCGAACTCGACGACGTCGAGACGGAGACGTACACCGAGCCGGGGCCGGCGCTCGACGAACTCACCGACGGCGAGTACGACTGCGTCGTCAGCGACTACGACATGCCGGGGATGGACGGGCTCGAACTCCTCACGGCGGCGCGCGAGCGGGGCATCGAGCTCCCGTTCGTCCTCTTCACCGGCAAGGGGAGCGAGGAGATCGCGAGCCGCGCCATCTCCGCCGGCGTCGACGAGTACCTCCAGAAAGGCGGCCCCGAGGAGTACCCCGTCTTGGCGAACAAGGTCTCGAACCTCGTCGAGAAGTACTGGGCCGAGACGCACGTGCGACGCGGCTTTCTCGCCATCGAATCGGCCGAGGAGGGAATCGGCATCATCGACGACGAGGGCGTCTACCAGTACCTCAACGAGGCGTACGCCGCGCTCTACGACCGCGACCGGGCCGAACTCATCGGCGAGCACTGGGCCATCCTCTACCCGGACGATGAGGCCCGGCGATTCCACGACGAAATCCTCCCGCAACTCGAAGCCGAGGGGTCGTGGCGGGGGTTTTCGACCGGCGTCACCAAGGGCGGCGAGGCGGTTCCCGAGCGCCTCGTGCTGACGCAGATGGACGACGGGGGACACGTCTGTATCGTCCAGGAACTCACCGAAGTCGACGCGCTGCGGGCCGAAGTCGAACTGAAAGACCGGGTGCTCGACGCCGTCGACGTCGCCACCGTGGTCTTCGACCCGTCGCAGCCCGACGACCCAATCGTCTATCTCAACGAGGCGTTCGAGACGCTCACGGGCTACGACGCCGAGTCGGTGAGGGGTCGCAACTACCGGTTCCTCTACGGCCCCGAGACGGACCCCGAGACGGTCGCCGCGATTCGGGCGGCCGTCGCCGCCGGCGAGCCGATTTCGACGGAGATCCGAATCTACGACGCCGGCGGCGAGCCCGTCCGGACCCGTCTCGATATTCGCCCGATTCGGGACGACGACGGCGAAGTCGAGTTCTTCGTCGGCTTCTACCGCCCGGCCGACGTCGACGGCGCGGGCGACGTGTTCTCGTCCTGATTGGCTTTCGTCGCGGCCGCCGACGAGATACTGGAAACGGTGGGGTGTCCGCCTCCGGCGTGGGTAAAAAATACGGTCGCGGCGGGTACTAGCCGCGGTCGTGTCCGCCCACGCTCGGCTCTATCAGGTCCTCGCCCTCTCCGCGTTCGGCTTCGCGGCGCACCGGTGGTTCCACGGCTCTCCGCTCGTCGCGGTTGAGTGGACTGTTGTCGGACTGTGGTATCTGTACGCGCTCTGGCGGGGAGTCGACCAGATCGACGAGTATGCCGTCGATACGTGACCGCAAAAAAACCGGCCGGCCGCGTCCGGACTGTCTCTACTCGTCCGAGGCGCGCTTGAAGAACGCGAGCGCCGCGCCGAACAGCGTCAGGTTCTGGAGGAACGACGTGAGCTCCTCGTCGCGGGCGTCGTCGTCGACGGCCCAGAAGTCGTGCATCGTCGGCGTGACGCCGGCGAAGAACGCCGCGACGCTCGCGGAAGCGAGTTTGGGGAGCTTCCAGAGGCCGATACCGAGGCTGCCTCCGAGGAGCAGACCGCTCGCGGCGGGGACGAGTCGGTCCGCCTCGGGGACGCCCTTCGCCTCCGCGTAGGCGATGCGGCCGTCGAGGTCGGTCAGGTTGCGAATCGCCAGGACTGCGAGGCCGCTCGCGAAGAGGGCGCGGGCGAGCCGCGATGGCGTGTTGCGTTCGGTGTCGTCGGAGGCTGTCATTACCGTTTGTACGCGGACTCAAAATTATAAGCGCTCTGTTTACGAACCGGCCGATGCGTTTTTACCGCTCGCCGTTCAGCCTCCG
The DNA here is from genome assembly GCF_902410085.1 of Haloferax sp. KTX1. Taxonomy (NCBI): domain Archaea; kingdom Methanobacteriati; phylum Methanobacteriota; class Halobacteria; order Halobacteriales; family Haloferacaceae; genus Haloferax; species Haloferax sp. KTX1. The sequence goes on from NZ_CABPRH010000006.1 coordinate 127,610, forward strand.
AAATTCGGGCGCTGTATCGCCGTCGCACGCGAGTTGCAGTGTGGCCGTCCCCGGCGGCGTCGATAGATGCGTTTCTCCTTCCGGACGGGGAGTCCGACGCGACCGAGGATGCGACACGTTCTCGCCCGGCATCACCATTATAGTCTCTTGGCGTTATCTATCGTCGCGTATGGTCTCATCTCGTGACGCGCCGCGTTCACTCTCGGAGCCGGCGTCTATCGACGTCCTCTACGTCGAAGCCGACCGCGACTTCGCGGCGCTCGTCGCGTCGCAACTGGAACGCGAGCGCGGGCGATTCACGGTCCATACCGAGTCGGACCCGCGGGCCGCGCTCGACCGGATTCGGAGCGGTGACGCGGCGTTCGACTGCGTCGTCTGCGGCTACGACCCGCCCGGCCTCGACGGTCTCGACGTGTTGTCGCGGGTCCGCGACGAGTCCCCCGAACTGCCGTTTATCGTCTTTACCGAACGGGCGCGCGAGGAAATCGCGGACGAGGCGCTCGCCGCGGGCGCGACCGGGTACCTGCGGAAGGGCGACGACGCGACCCAGTACCGACTCCTCGCCACCCGCGTCGAGAACGCCGTCGAGCGCGTCCGGTCCGCTCGGGCGTCGCCGGGCGAGGCGCTCGAAACGCGCCTGTCGGTGAGGTCGCGGGCGATGGACGAAGCGCCCGTCGGCATCGTCCTCACCGACCCCCGCGCGGCGGACAACCCCATCGTCTACGCCAACGAGGCGTTCGAGACGCTCACGGGCTACGACGCCGAGGAAGCAGTCGGGCGGAACTGTCGGTTCCTACAGGGCGAGGCGACCGACGAAGACACCGTCGCCGAACTGCGGGCGGCGGTCGACGAGCGCGACCCCACGACGGTCGAACTGCTGAACTACCGCAAGGACGGCACCGAGTTCTGGAATCGCGTGCGCATCGCGCCCCTGTTCGACGACGACGGGGACATCGACTTCTTCGTCGGCTTCCAAGACGACGTCACGCCGCGGAAGGTCTACGAGCGGACCCTCTGGGCGAACACCGCGCGGCTCGAAGCCCTGTTCGAACACTCGCCGGACCTCGTCGTCATCCACACGGACGACGGCACGATCCGAGACGTGAACCAGCGGATGTGCGAGGAGCTGGGCTACAGCGAGGCGGAACTCGTCGACAAGACCATCTGGGACCTCGACCCCTCGTCGGACCCGGCCCGTTCGCGGTCGTTCTGGGGGGAGCTCCCGCCGAACGAACCCGACCGGTTCGAAGGCGAACTGCAGCGCCGCGACGGCACGACGTTCCCCACCGAGGTCCACCTCATCCAACTCAACGTCGCCGGCGAGGACCTGTACGTCGCGATGATTCGGGACATCACCGAGCAGAAGCAACGGGAGGTCGAACTCGTCGAGCAAAACGAGCGGCTCGACCGCTTCGCGAGCGTCGTGAGCCACGACCTCCGCAACCCGCTGCAGGTCGCGATGGGCCGACTCGACCTGCTCGCGGACGACTGCGACAGCGACCACGTCGACGCTATCGACCGCGCGCTGGAACGCATGGACGACCTCATCAGCGACCTGCTCGTGCTCGCCCACGACGGCGACGACGCCATGGAAATCGAGCCGGTCGCGCTGTCCGACCTCGCGCAAGCGTGCTGGCGGAACGTGGTGACCGGCGGCGCCGTGCTTTCGGTCGAGACCGAACTGGTCCTCGACGCCGACGCCGACCAACTCCAGCAACTCCTCGAAAACCTGTTTCGGAACGCCGTGGAACACGGTTCCACGGGCAGTCGGGATTCTCCCGACGACGCCGTCGAGCACGGCTCGACGGGCAACCGGACTGCGTCCGGTGACGCTGTAGAACACGGTTCTACAGGCGACCGAGACGACTCGCCCGACCGCGGAGCCGGCGTGACCGTCACCGTCGGCGAGACCGACCGCGGGTTCTACGTCGAAGACGACGGCGTGGGAATCCCCCCTGAGAACCGCGACACCGTGTTCGAGGCCGGCTACACCACGTCGTCGCAGGGGACCGGCTTCGGACTGAACATCATCTCGCAGGTCGCGGCCGCACACGGCTGGGAGGTGACGGTCTCGGAGGGGGCCGAAGGCGGTGCGCGGTTCGAGTTCCGCGTCGACTGAGCCGCCGCGTCAGGCGTCGTCGTCGCCGAGGTCGAACTGCTCGTTCTCGGAGACCGCGTTGAGGACGACGCTCGTGTTCGACTCCCGAATCGGGGCCTCACTCAACAGCGCCTTGATCTGTCGGTTCATGTCGTCTGTGTTCCTGAACTTCCCGACCGCGAGCACGTCGTAGTCGCCGGTGACTTCGTACACCGAGACCATCTGCGGCTCGTCGGCGAGCAGTTCGGTGACCTCCGAGAGGGCGCTCCCCTCTACTTTGAGATGCATGACCGCGGTCACGTCGTAGCCGAGCGCGTCGTAGTCGACGCGGGGCGTGTAGCCCTCGATGATTCCCTCGTCTTCGAGGTCTCGCAGGTGGTTCGAGACGGTCGTCACCGACACGTCGAGTTCTTCGGCGAGGCTCCGGAGACTGCGCCGCCCGTCTTCGAGGAGTGCGTTGATGAGGTCGGAATCGAGGTTCTCGTAGGTCATCTCCGGAACTTTTGCGTGTGATTATCATTAATCCCCCGATCTAAATTGACGATTCGGTGAATCGTCGCCCAGTCGCGTCCGGAAACTAGGTCGCACGGTCGTCGAGCGCTCCGCCGGACGCGTCCGGGCCTCGACCCCGTCCGTTTTCGAGCGGACGTGCGATAAACGAATATCTCACACTTTCCTCTCACCCGTTTACAATGCGAAAATAGCGAATAATTATTTATGTTACTCAGCTCTGAGTGAGTCTGAGGAAACATAATGGCAGCAAGGGACACTGGAGCAGGAGATGCGGCAGACGAGACAGCGAACCGGGAGACGCGACGTGGCACTCGACGCCGGGACGTTCTCAAATCGGGAATCAGCCTCGCGGCGATAGCTGGGGTCGCGGGCTGTCTCTCCGGGGGCGACTCCGAAGAGACCACCACGACGACCGCCGCGGACGACGGCGACTCCGACTCGGAGACGACCGGCGAGACGACCGAAAGCGGCGGGTCGGACGGCGAGACGACGAACGTCGCTATCGTCTCCAGTCCGGCCGGATTCGGCGATCAGGCGTTCAACGACCTCGCGCTTCAGGGGCTTCAGACGGCCGCCGAGGAGTACGACATCGAGATTCAGCAGGTCGAAGAGACGAACCAGTCGAACTACCAGACGGTTCAGTCCCGGCTCGCCGAGAGCACGAGCCCCGACTACGACCTCGTCGTGCTGGTCAGCTACAACCACACGCAGGCGCTCCAGACGAACGCCGAGGCGTACCCGGACCAGAACTGGATGCTGATAAACGACTCCATCGACCAGCCGAACGTCGCGGGGTACACGTGGGCGAACCACCAGATGTCCTTCCAGGCGGGCGTGCTTGCGGGGACGATGACGACCCGCGAACTCTCCTACGAGGGGAACTCGCTCGACCCGGACTCGTCGACCGTCGGGTTCGTCGGCGGCGTCGACGGCTCGCTCATCAACGCCTTCGAGCGCTCCTACCGGGCGGGCGTCGAGTGGGTCGACGAGAACGTCGACGTCACGGTCGGCTACATCGGGAACTACACCGACACGCAGACCGCGAACAACATCGCCACCTCGCAGTACGACGCCGGCGCGGACATCGTCTACCACGCCGCGGCGGCGGCGGGACAGGGCGTGTTCCAGGCGGCGCAGGACGCAAACCGCTTCGCCATCGGCGTCGACGCGGACCAGTCCGTCACGCTCCCGGAGTACCAGGACGTCATCATGGGCTCTGCGGTGAAGTACATCAACGAGGGGACCTACGAGGTCGCGGAGGCCACCGTTCAGGGCAACTGGTCGGCGGTGCAGGGCGCGAACATCCTCGGTCTCGAAGAGGAGGCCGTCCGAGTCGTCTTAGGGCAGGCGGTCGGCGGCGAGCTTCCGGACGTGGTCACGGAGAACCTCGAAGCGGCGAGAGAGGCCATCATCAACGGCGACGTCACCGTGCCGTGTAGCGCCAGCGGCTGCTAGCGACGCCGCCATGGCACCACCTCGCAGGGTTTTTACTGACAGCGTAGACTCCAACCCATGACAGACACGACCGCACCAGCAGTTCAACTCACGGACATCACGAAGCGCTTCGGCGACGTCGTCGCCAACGACAGCGTCGACCTCACGCTCGACCGCGGGTCGATTCACGCCGTCATCGGAGAGAACGGGGCGGGCAAGACGACCCTGATGAACGTCCTGTACGGACTGTACGACCCGAACGAGGGGACCATCGCTATCGACGGCGAACCCCGTTCGTTCGACTCGCCCAGAGACGCCATCGCGGCGGGCATCGGGATGATTCACCAGCACTTCCAGCTCGTCGACAACATGACCGTCCTCCAGAACATCGTGCTCGGTCACGAGCCCTCGTCGCGGGGACTCGTCGACGAGGGCGCGGCCCGCCGTCGCATCACCGAAATCTGCGACACCTACGGCTTTTCGGTCGACGAGCATCTCGACGCGCGAATCGAAGAGCTCGGACTCGGCGTCCAACAGCACGTCGAAATCGTCAAGAGCCTCTATCGGGGCGCCGACACGCTCATCCTCGACGAGCCGACGGCCGTGTTGACGCCCCAAGAAGTCGAGGGGCTGTTCGACGTGATGGAGGCGCTCACCGCCGACGGGCGGTCGCTCATCTTCATCACCCACAAGCTGGACGAGGCGATGCACGCCGCCGACGACATCACCGTCCTCCGGGACGGGAGGGCCGTCGGAACGGTCGACGCCTCGGAGACCTCACAGAACGAGCTCGCCCGCATGATGGTCGGCCGCGAGGTGCTTTTCGACGTCGACTCGCGGGGCGGAACCCCCGGCGAGGTCGCGCTCACCGTCGACGGCGTGACCGTGCGCGACGAGCGCGGACTCGAACAGGTCCGCGACGTGAGTCTCTCGGTTCGGGAGGGTGAGATTCTCGGTATCGCCGGCGTCGAGGGCAACGGCCAACAGGAGCTCATCGAGGCCATCACCGGGATGCGAACCCCGGAGCGGGGCACGGTCTCGCTTCAGGGCCGCGACATCACCGAGCTGTCCCGCCGCCGCCGCATCGAAGACGGCATCTCGTACGTCCCCGGCGACCGGCTCGAAGAGGGCCTCGTTCAGGACTACACGCTCGTCAGGAACGCGCTTTTGAGCAATCAGACGATGGACGACTTCTCCGACGGGCTCTTCCTCGACTGGGGGCGAATCGGCGACCACGCCGACGAGATAATCGACGAGTACGACGTGCGCCCGCGGAACCCCGAGGCGACCGCGAAATCGCTCTCGGGCGGCAACCAACAGAAGTTCATCGTCGGCCGCGAGCTCGAACGCGACCCGTCGGTGCTCGTCGCGGCCCATCCGACCCGCGGCGTCGACATCGGCTCGATCGAGTTCATCCACCGGCGGTTCCAGGACATGCGGGAGGCGGGCGTCGCCATCCTCCTCGTCTCGTCGAAGCTCGACGAGGTCCAGAAGCTCTCGGACCGCACGGCCGTCATGTACGAGGGGTCGGTCGTCGACACCGTCGACCCCGACGACGTGACCGAAGAGGAACTCGGCTTACTGATGGCCGGGCGGGCCCGCGACGGCACCGAACGCGCGGCGCGCGGCGTGGAGGGGGACGCGTGACCGACGCAGCCACCGGCGTCCGGTCCCTCGCGGACCGCATCGCCGACCGCATGCTCGACGCGTCGGTGCTCGAACGCGTCGTCATCGCGCTCGTCGCAACCGCGCTCGCGCTGCTCATCGGCGCGGTCATCGTCGCCGCCTCGGGGTACGACGCCGTCGAGTTCGTCTCGGCGCTCGTGTACGGCGCGGTCGGGAACGTCTCGAACCTCGCGTTCATGCTCCGGCAGTCGTCGATGCTGATTCTGACGGGCGTCGCGGTCGCGGTCGCGTTCCGCGCGGGCGTGTTCAACATCGGCGTGCAGGGCCAGTTCGTCGTCGGCGGCTTCGCGGCCACCCTCGGCATCCTGTTCGCCGCGCCGCTACTCCCGAATTCGCCGGTTTCCGCGATTCCGCTGATGACGCTGGCCGCGCTGTTGGCGCTGGCGGCCGGCGGCGCGTACGGGGCGCTCCCGGGGATGATGAAGGCGTACGCCGGCGCGAACGAGGTCATCACGACCATCATGCTGAACTTCGTCGCCTCGGGCGTCGTCTACTTCCTGCTCGACGCGTACCTCCGACCGGAGGGTGCCGCCGCGCCGAACACCGAACAGTTCCCCGACTACGTCGGGCTTCCCGGCCTCGTCTTCGAGAGTCCGTCGTTTTCGATTCTCGGACTCGGGGTGGCGCTCCTGACGGTCGCGGTCGTCTATCTGGTGATGGACCGGACCGGCTTCGGTTACGACCTCGTCACGAGCGGCTATCAGGAGCCGGCCGCCAAGTACTCCGGCGTCGACCCCAAGCGGATGATCGTCCGGACGATGACCATCTCCGGGATGATCGCCGGCCTCGCCGGCGCGCTCTTCGCAATCATGATTCTCGGCTACTACAGCGACCCCAGCACGTTCCCCACGTTCGGCTTCGACGCAATCGCCGTGAGCCTCCTCGCGGCGAACAACCCGCTCGGCGTGATTCCCGCCGGCCTGCTGTTCGGCGGCCTCGACGCCGGCGGCCAGTACATCGGCTTCACGCTCGACGTGCCGAGCGAACTCGTCGACGGCGTCATCGGGCTCATCGTCCTGTTCGTCGCCGCGCCGGAGCTGTTCCGCGCGGCGGGACAGTACACCTCGCTCGGAGGTGACCGCGAATGAGCACCGCTCGCGCGCTCGTCGACGACCGCCGGACGCTGTTGGGCGTCCTCGGGGCGCTCGTCGCCGTCATTGCGCTCCTGCTTTTCACCGACCTCCCGGGGTCGGACCTCGTGACGGTCGGCGCGCTCGAACGCGCCTTACAGGCGGCGACGCCCATCGCGCTCGCGGCCATCGGCGGCCTGTACGCCGAGAAAAGCGGCGTCTTCAACATCGGGCTGGAGGGGTTCATGATATTCGGCGCGCTCGTCGGTGCCGCGGTCGCCTGGCTCCTCGCCGGCGGCGAGGGAATCACGCAGGTACACCTCTGGGTTGCCTTCGTCGCGGTCGCGCTCGTCTCCGGCGTGTTGGCGACGCTGTTCGCCGTCCTGTTGATTCGGTACGAGGCCAACCAGATCGTCGCCGGCCTCGCCGTCTGGTTCATCGGGCTCGGCTTCGGGCCGTTCGCCGCCACCGTGCTGTGGGGCGGCGTCTCCAGCCCCTCGCTGCCGAACATCGACGCGGTTTCCGTCCCCGTCCTCGCCGAGATTCCGGTCCTCGGACGGCTGTTCTTCGACGCCTCGCCGCTGGTCTTGCTGACCATCGTGGTCGCCGTCGCGGCCTGGGTCGTCCTGTTCCGGACGCGCTACGGCTACTGGGTCCAGGCGGCCGGCGAGAATCCGGAGGCGCTCGACACCGCCGGCATCGACGTCAACCGCGTCCGCTACGCGACGGTCATCTTCTCCGGCGTCATGGCCGGCCTGGGCGGCGCGGTCCTGTCTATCGGCATCGGCAGCGGGTTCACCGGCACCGGCGTGACGATGGTCGACGGCCGCGGCTGGATCGCCATCGTCGCGTACCTCTTCGGCAACTACAACCCGCTGGGGACCTACGGCGCGTCGCTCCTGTTCGGGGCGATGGACATGCTCCAGATTCAACTGCAGACCATCGGCATCTCGCTTCCGGGGAGCATCACCGGGCTGTTCCCCTACGTCGCCGTGCTCGTCGTCCTCGTCGGCGTCGGCTACACGCGCGTCCCGTCGGCGGTCGGCGAGTCCTACGACACCGAAGAGTAACCCCCCTCGCGGGGCCGCGTTCGAACCGACGCCGCCGGCCGCGTCGCTCGTAGTCCTGTCGCCAACGAACAGTTCAATTATCGTTCGCCTCGAAAGGCGGGGTAGTGACCATCGATGAACCAACCGTTCGCGAACGGCTGAAGGCGTTCGGCTTCTCCGACAAGGAGGTCGACACGTACGTCGCGCTCTTGGAACAGGGCGAGGCGAAAGCGAGCGACCTCGCCCAGCGCGCCGGCGTGTCCAAGCGCTACGTCTACAACGTCCTCGGGGAGTTCGAGGACCGCGGACTCGTCGAGGTCAACGACCACGAAACGCCGACGACGATTCGCGCCGTCGACCCGGCGGTCGTCGTCAGACAGCTCTCGAACCAGTTGTCCTCACTCGAAACGCAGCTCGAAGCCATCCACAACCCCGACCCCGGCGAGGACCGTCGCTACGAGGTCATCAAATCCAAGTCAACCGTCAAAAAGCGCATCGCGTCGCTGGTACAGCAGGCCGAAAACGAGGTCAACGTGTCGGTGCCGGCGTCGTTGCTTCCGGACCTCGCGTCCGAGCTGGCGGCCGCCGTCGACCGGGGGGTGCTCACGCTCGTGCTCGCCAACGGCCACGGCGACGACGCCGTCTCCGAGTCGGCGTTGCAGGGACTCGGCAGTGTCGTCCGTTACTGGGCCGACGGCGGTCCGATGCTCGTCTGCGTCGACCGGACTCACGGGCTGTTTTCCCCGCCGGAGTTCGTGATGGGACAGGGGTCGAACCATCAGGCGATTAGCTTCACGGAAGACCGCCTGTCACCCGCGCTCGTGGGGTCGTTCCTCGGCAACTACTGGCCGCTCGCAGAGGAGATTTACCTCCACGAACCCGACGAGCTTCCGGCGACGTACGATCGCTTCCGACACGCGATTTTCGCGGCGACCCGGTATCAGAAACGCGGCTACACGCTCGTCGCGGAGGTCGAACTCAGACCGGCGGACTCGGACGAGGCGTTCGAAACGCGCTCGGGGACGATTACCGACATCACGCAGGGGCTCGTGAAACCGACGACGAACTCGATTCCCATCGAGAACTCGTTCACCGTCGACGACGGCACCGAACGGCTGACCGTCGGCGGCCCCGGCGCGATCGTCGAACCGTACGAGGCCCGACGCGTGACGCTCGACGTCGTTGAGTCCACCGGACAGTCGGTCTCGGAGCTCCTCGCCCGCTCGGACGCGTTCAATCGCTGACGTACCCATCGGCGAACGCGCTGGCTGCGCACCCGAGCGCACGGCGCGACATCACCCGTGGTAGACCTCGTGTTGCCACAGCAGGGAGCGAGCGACGGCGACTCCCCACGTCACGGCGTCTTCGAGGGTCGTCCCCTTGCGGGTCGTCTCGACGATATACCCCGGGAGTCGCAAGTCGCCGTACGCCTTGTGGACGAACAGGGGTCGCGACCCGCTGAGCGAACCGCGCCAGTCGAAGTCGTAGTGCGACGGGTACGCCGAGCGGTCGATGTACTGCTCGTTGACGTAGTCGCAGGCGTTGCCGGCGTTTTCGGGCGTGGCAGGCGTCGAGAAGACGGCCTGCCCGACTTTCCCGTCGTATCGGTAGATGCCGCTGGAGCTGTGGAGGTCGACGACGACGTCGGGGTCGTGGGAGACGAGTTCGTCCCAGAGCGCTCGCGCGAGCTTCGAGGTCGGCTCGGAGCCGGTGGGGAACTGTCGATTCAGGTCGCCGTCTTCGGTGTACCGTGCCCCGATTTTGACCGCGGGCATGTTCGCGTAGGGAACGACGACGAGTTTGCCGCCGGTCGGGCGGAGGTGTCTGATGTAGTCCGCCGCATGGTAGCCCTGCGGTTCTTCGCCGTGGACGCCGCCGACGACGAACGCGGTGGGGCCGGGTTTACCGGAGTCGATGACGTGGACGGGCGTCTCGTGATTCGTTCCGGGCAGCAGCGAGTGAGTGCTGACCGACCCCGCGTTGACGCGGTCGAGGCGGGTCTGGGTCCAGCCGAGGATGTCGGAGTAGTTGCCGTGTTTGTGGTCGCGGAGGAGTCGGACGCGCGGCACGCTCGAAATGCCGTAGCGGACGGCCTCGTCGGTGGCCGAGCGAACGAGACTGTCGTAGCGGTCCTCGTAGGCTCGGTTGGCGATTTTGGTGATGTTGCGGACGCCGGCGAGGTCCATGTAGGACTCCAGGCGAGCGTGGGTGTACGTCTTCGTGGTGAAGTTCCAGAACATGAACTCGAAGAACTGCCAGAAGTTCTCGGGTTCGACGTCCCAGACGCCGTGAGCGGCGCGAGCGGCGCGGGCCTCGCCCTCGTCGTCGCCGACGAGATACGCGTCGAGGTCGTCGGGCTTGTACGAGAGGAATCTGAGTTCGAGATTGAGGTCGCCGGTGAGGACGTACTCGCGGACGACGTCTTCGAGGTTGTGCTGGACGAAGTACTGCGAGGAGTCCGACAGGAAGTTGACGTAGACGACGAGGGTGGGGTTGTCGTCGTCGGTGCCCATCGTCGGGTAGAGTCTGTCGGGGAGGTACGGTGCGGTTCCGACGACGCCCGGCGAGAACGCGGCTTCGGCGTCACCGGCCGCGCCGAGGAGCGCCGTCTCCCCGGCGGCGGTTGCAAGCGAGCGACGGCCGAGCGTCCCTCGTCCCGACCCGCGAGTCGCAACTCGATTCAGCGAAATATCTGGTTTCTGACGGAGCGATTGGAGGTACTCGTGCACGGTGTGAACGCCCGTCTCAATACACTAATCCGAACTGACAAATAGGTGCTGGTACTGTACGATAAATCGAACAATCACCCACTACAGGCCGATACTATGGTTATCCACACATATCAGTAAAATATTACTACTCGCCGCCACATTCCTTTTGTCATGTTGGCCAGTAGTAATTATCGCGTGGACGTGTAATGTCGGGAACAGCATCGCGAATCCGCGCCCTGCCCACCGAGCGCACACCCCGTCCGGAACACGCGCGTCCCGTGCGACGCCGTCTGGATGGGTGAGCGGCAGGAGAGGCACCCAGTCGACGTCGCCGCCGGTCCGACGACGTAGCGTAGCGAGCGTGCAGCGGTGGACCTCTGATCGACCCACGCACGTCGCGTGCGCAGTTTCGGGTCCACCGTACGCGCGTAACCACTTCCCCATCGACCAATGACAGATTCCTCAGACAGAAACACAGCACGTACGGGACCTCCCGTGAACCGTCGGGACGTTCTCCGAAGCATCGGTTTGGCAGCACTGCTGTCGGCCGCGGGGACGACCGCGACCGCGACGCCGACGCAGACCGAAGGTGACGCCGCTCCCACCGAGGCGACGCCGCTCAGCGAGTATCGAGAGAACGTCGTCTGGTACCGCACTGGCGACAAATCCGGGCGAGAGCGGTTCATGGAGGCCGTCTCCACGCCCGACGGCGGCGTCACGACGCTCGGCCTCGCCACCACGTCCGACGGCGGTGCGGAGTCGTGGCAGTACACCTGGGACGCCGACGGTGAGACGCGGTGGACGACCCCCCACGGTCAGGCCGGGTTCGACATCGCGTACGGCGGTGCCCGAACCGCGACCAACGGCTACGTGCTGTGCGGAGCAACGGGGGGTCGCTGCGCCCAACAGATGTACGTCGTCGAGACCAATCGAAACGGTCGAGAACGGTGGACGCAACGGTTTCAGATCTCCTCGACCGCCGACGACCGGGCGAACGACGTCGTCCAGACATCTGACGGCGGGTTCGTCGTCGCCGGCACCTCCGGCGGCCGCGCGGCGCTGGCGAAACTCGGCTCCGACGGCGCGGTTCGCTGGACGCGGACGTACGCGGGCGGGACGCGCACCGAGATCGCGTCCGTGACCCGGGCCCAAGACGGGTTCACCCTCGCGGGGACGCGCACGAGCGACGACGACACCACCGAGTTCCTCATGGTGCGAACCGACGCGGCGGGACGCGAGCGGTGGCGAACGTCCTACGCGGCGAACGAAGACAACCGCCTCGAAGAGTGCATCCGGGTCGACGGCGGCTACGTCCTCGCGGGGACGACGGGGGCGGCGGACGCCTTCACCACCGACGCGCTGTTCGTCAAGACCGCGGCCGACGGCGACGCGGTCTGGACGAAGACCCACGGCGAGGACGGTCAGGAGTTCACCGCCGACGGAATCGTCGCCCTCGAAGACGGCTACGCCGCGGTCGGAACCCGAAGCGTCGACGTCGTCGGTCCGCAGATGTGGCTCAACGGACTCGACGGGAACGGGGACCGTACGTGGACGTACACGTTCGGGACCGAGCGCGCCGAACAGCCGCACGCAATCGCGGCGATGGACGCGGAACACCTCGGCATCTGTGGCTCTCGGAACCCGCCTCAACGGCGCGACGAGTACGGCGGCTTCGTGGCGAAAGTGAAACTGCCGGAATAGGTCGCAGCGAGGACTCACCACCGACTATCGCAACTGAAGTACAGACCACGGCATATTTTTCTAATCAGAATTTTATTAGTTTTAATCAAAATGTATAAAGTGTTTTAAACTTCATGAATACAACACTGTACCGATGACTAACACGAATCCGGGCCCACCGACCGACTCGGACGACCCGCCGTCAGAGCGGTCTGACACCGACGGATATCTGGGCTCCACGTTGCCTCTGAGCCGTCGCGGGTTCCTGAAAGCGTCGAGTGTCGGCCTCATCGGCGCGTTGCTGTGGCGTTATCTCCCCTCCGAGACGCCGTCGTCGCGGAAGACGCGGGCGACGTTCTACACCGACCGGAAGCGGCGGGCCGCCCGCGAGAACATCGACTCGCACGACTGGGCGCGGGCGAGACGCGACGGCGTCGTGTCGGCCGCAAACGAACTCCTCGACCAGTTCTCGCTCGACGACCTCTGGGAGTACGTCGGCTCACAGCACGTCCCTCGGACGGCGTGGCTCGCCGAGGGCACGGCGGGGAGCTACCCGTGGTCGAGCGCCTGGGCACCGAAGTCGCCAGCTTCGGGGGCCTCCTACGCGGCGAAGCCCGGTGCGAAGTGGAAGATATCCGACCGCGAGTACACGCTTCCGACGAACGACTTCGAGGCGTATCGCCGGAGCGGCCTCGACGAGACGGGCGCGTTCGACCCGTCGCTCGCGGACCGGTCGCTCCTCGTCAACGAAGAACACCCCGAGATGGGTCCGAAGTGGGGCGTCGACGACGGCCTCGGCTGGGTCGACGAGGACGGCGACCTCGGCGACCCCGGCGTCCGGTGGACGCCGGTCGGGTGGGCCCACCACTGGAACGTCATCTACGGCATGCGCTCGATGCTCGACAACCTCTCGCACGCCTACCTCTACACCGAAGACCAGCGGTACGCACGCGCCGTCGCGGTGCTTCTCGACCGACTGGCCGACGTGTATCCGAACATGAGCCTGCAGGAGACGGTGTACTTCGACGACGGGGGGTACACGGAGGTAAACGGGCTTCCGAACCCGACCCACGGCGGGACGGGGCAGGGCAAACAGATCGGGTCGATCTGGGAGTCGTACTGGGTCAAAGCCGTCATGAAGGCCTACGACGCCGTCTTCCCCGCGCTCGACGTCGATTCCGAACTCACGCGCTTTCTCGACCGGAAGGCGACCGAGTACCCCTCGTTGCCAGCGAAGGACACCACCGACGCCGTCCGGTCGAACATCGAATCGGGGTTCATCAGGCAGATGCTCCCCGGCGTCAAGCGGGCGCAGATACGCGGTAACTTCGGGAGCCACCAGCAGACGGTGGCGCTCTCGGCGGTCGTTCAGGACGACCGAGACGGCTACACCGACGAGGCGCTCGACTTCCTGTTCAAAGCGGGAACGCTCGAAAAGGAAGACAACGGCACGGCGTTCGGCCGCTGGCGTCTCACCGGCGGCGAGGTGCTGTCGAAGCTCCTCGCCGACTTCGACCGCGACGGCTTCTCGAACGAGGCGAGCGTCCACTACAACAGCCTCGTCGCTCGGGCGTTCGAGGGCACCGCCGAGGTTCTCAACGGCTACGACGGTTATTCCGGTGCCGACCTGTATCGCACTCCGCTCGTCAGTCAGGCGTTCGAGACCCAGTCGCGGCTGACGTTCCTCAATCGGTACGTTCCGCGTATCGGCGACACCGCCGGGACGGGCAGTCCGGGGTTCGACGACATGATTCCCACGGCCACCCTGATTCGGGCGTACGTGAAATACGGGGGCGAAGGCCTCGTCAAGTGGCTGTATCACCGAAACGGGAACTCTGGCGCGGGCCTCCGAGGCGACATCTTCGACCGGAACCCCGAGCAGATCGACTCCGCGCTCCAGACGGCGCTGGCCGCGACCGGGCCGCTGGACCTCGAAAGCACACAGCTCGCGGGTTACGGGTTCACGGCCCTCCGGGCGGGGTCGGCCGCCGACGGGACGGGGCGCGGGGTGTGGACGTACTACGGGCGGAACGCGTTCGGTCCGGACGACGGCTACGGGACGAGCCACTGCCACCGCGACACGCTCAACCTCGGCGTGTTCGGCCACGACCTGAACCTCTCGCCCGACCTCGGCTATCCGGAGGAGACCGGCGACTGGCCGAAGCGGTGGCACTGGACCGCCAACACGGTGAGCCACAACACCGTCGTCGTCAACGAGCGACAGCAGGACCGGCAGTGGGTCGCCGCCCCGAAGCGGTTCGACCACACGGACCGCGTCCAACTGTTCGACGTCGACGCCGCCGACGTGTACGAGGAGACCGACCGATACCGCAGAACGACCGCGCAGGTGACCATCGACGAGGCGAACTCGTACGCGGTGGACTTCTTCGCGGTCGCCGGCGGGACCGACCACCACTTCAGTTTCCACGGCCCGCCGACGCCGGGCGACCGCGTGACCTACGACCTTCGAGACGGCGTCTCGGAGTTCGTCGCCCGCGGCGGCGCGGGCGGCATCGAACCCTCGCGGGACGCCGCCGTCGACGGGTCGTGGTCGATACGCGTCTTCGACCCCTCCGACGAGTCGCACGACTGCCGCGGGCTGTCCGTCGCCGCGGGGTCCGACGCGGAGGCGCGGGTGTCTATCAACGCACAGCCGACCGGGACGGAGGCCTACTGGCAACACGTCCAAGCCATCTACCTCGGTCAAGACGAGCGCGGTCGGCACGTCTGCGCGGGCGTCGGCAACCACGGCTCGGGTGACGACCCGCGGCTCGGGCTGTTCTACCCCGAGGCCAACACGTGGGCAGCGTCCACGTCGATCGACGGCTGGAGGAAGGGGGCGTGGTACTCGCTCGCCGTCTCGACGGACGGGACGACCGTCGACGTCGCGCTCGAATCGCCCGACGGTACGACCCGCGCACGGGGAACCTACGAGTTACCGAGTGCGACCGACGACCGGGTCGGCATCTTCGGCGGACTCGGGACGCGCCAGACGGGGAGCCTCTACTTCGACGGGTTCACCGTCGACGGCACCGCGGTCGAACTCCTCCGGACGGAGTTCGAAGAACAGTCCGGTGTCTCGACCGAGCGGCTGCATCTCACGCCGCAAGACGGGGGGACGTACGCCGGTCGAGACGTTCCGAAGCCCGCCCCCGGGGAGCAGACGGAGTACGACGAGCGGGTCGGTAACGGCTTCAACTACCTCTCGGAGGTCGAGCGCGACCCCGACCCGGGCGACCGGTTCAGCGTCGAGTGGAACGCCCTCGACTACTGGGACGTCCGGCCGGCCGACGCCGACCCCGTCAGGATGCGGCTGACGGTGCTGACGGCGTGCGACGACGTGGCAATCGCCACCGGCGACCCGCCACAGCGCTGGAACAACCCGGACTCGCTGAACTACGTCCTCGCCCACCGACGGCCCGAACGCGGCAGTTCGGTCTTCCGGTCAGTTATCGAATCGTACGAGGGCGAGCGAGCGATTGCCGACGTGACCGCCGTCCCCGTCGAGAGCGACGGCCCGACCGCCCGCGCCGTGCAAGTCGAACTGAACGACGGCCGGACGGACTACGTCCTCTGTGCGACCGCTCGTCCCGACGGGGAACCGGCCCAGCACACTGTCGACGGCGTCTTCTCCTGCGACGGCGCGTTCGCGGTCTACTCCGTCGACGACGCGGGGAATCACGAACACGCGTACCTCGTCGACGGGTCGTCGCTGACGGCCGACGGCGAGAGACTCATCGACCAACGGCCGCGTATCGAGGGGACCGTCGACGGCTTCACTCGAAGCCTCTCGCTCGACAACGAACTGCGCGTCAGCGTGACGAACGGGCCGCTCGACCCCGGGCGCATCGAGAGCGCGGTCGGCTCGTGGGTGTACGCCGACGCGGTCGACGGCCGAAACGGCGCGTACGAAATCGTCGGCGTCGAGGACGCGACGAGCGCCGGGGCGACGCTCAAACTCGGCGAGCGGACGACGGTCAAACAGTTCCGCGACCCGAGTGATCCGGACGCGGGCTACGAGTACGTCCTCGAAGAAAACGGGCGGTTCGTCATCCCGCTGAGCGCCACGTGGTCGGGGTAGGAGCCCGTCGGTCGCCCGCTCGTCGGCACGCGGACGCCGCTTTCTCGACGGGCGTCGCAGTGGCGGGCGCTAGCGTTTCAGTTCGAGAATCCACTCGCACTTCCCGCAGGGCGTCTTGCCCGTCCGCTTGGCCTCGCCGCGCGTGACCTCGACGAAGTGACCCTCGCTGTGGCCGCCGCAGACGATTTCGCCGTCTCCGTCGAGTTCGTGATACGCGTAGCCGCCGGTGTACGCGCCGTTGGGCGTCGTCGCGACGCGGTCGTCGTCGTCGCGGGTGTCCTGTGCAGCGAGTTCGCTTCGCTGCTCGCTCGTGGGCTTCTGGTCGATATGCTCTCGCGTCGGCATCCGTGGCTGGTACACTCGCCCGCCGGCATATGTTCATTACGGCCACGACAGGCGTCGAAGTTAGCGCGAGGACAACATCGCAGGAGAACGCCCGAAACCGCTCGTCAGTCTCAATCGGATGTGTCTTTTTTCCGACGGTACCCTCCCAAACCCATGAGTTCGTCTCGGGTCGAATCCAGTAGCGGTGCTTAGTCCAGCAACTGGTGTGAGTCCGGTCCGTGGTGAGCCATGCCGTCGGAACGGACCTGTGAGCCCTAAGTGTACCTCCAGGAGATTGTTGCGGTGACGAGGGCAAAACACGCCTGTCGTCGACTCGCCCGCCGAGACACGACCGAGAGGACAGTTCACCGAATCCGGTCGTACAGTTCGAGAAAGCCGAGGGATCACACGAGCGCCCCGGCCAATCCGGGAAACGCCGATGCGTTCTGCGAGAGACCGAGACACTCCCCACCTTGCACTCCCGCGTTGAGGCCGAGGAAGAAGCCGTCGAACGACGCGACGGTCCTCGCGCGGACTCCCGCGTAGTGTTCGAGGACGACGAGTCCACATAGAAGAACGAGCGACCCGACGAGGAGTGCGCCGACAATGTGTGCGAGCGAGGCCTGCTGGCCTACCGCCGACTCGACGTACCAAAACGGACCGAGGGGTGCGACGAGGACAACGACAATGAGGGCGTACGTCCCAAGGCGTTTGCTCGTCTCGGCGAGTGGGCGTGTGTCGGTCATTCCGTACTCGTGTGTCGGGTCGGGCGGTGATATAAGTCAGCGCCGTCTCGTCGGGGGTGCTACTGTAGTCCCCGACCGGGCGGGTCTCCGAGTAGTCCCTGGCTCCGGACCAGGATGTACAGGAGGATCGGGCCGGCGACCAAGAACAACAAAAATAGCAGGCTGACCCCCTTGAGTACCGACTGGACGGGAAGCACAATTCTCGTCTTCCTCCTGTAGTCGGAACAGTCCACCCCAGTTTTCGCGACGAGTCAGCGTACATCCACGTCAACTCCCGCAACAACGTGTCCTCTTCGGCCGTCGTCGCGTTGACTCCAATTCGGCCGGCAATCGCGGCCATATTCGGTCGTCGTCGACGAACCCCCATTTCAGGTCGAACGTCCCGAAATGAGCGTTCAGACGGCGAACAAAGAGAGGTGTGTGAACTGTCGTCGTCACGCGTCGCGAGCGCGTGCAGACGCCAACTCGGTCCCGATTCCCGGTCGCGAAATCGGGCGGTACACCCCACGTTCGAGAGGGTGTGCCGGAGAATCGACGCATTTCAACCTTGGCCGAGCGACGATACGCGGCCGTCGAGACGGCACCTGCACGGTGGCTGGGAACAGGCGAATCCCCCCAGCGAGCGGTGTGAGACGCACGCCGGTCGGAATCGGGTGAGTGACGAGTGCCACACAGCCGGCGTCGATGTCGACCCCGGATACGTCAGTGATCGACGCGAACCGAGTACACCTTTGCGGAGAATCGTCGTCCATGTACACCGTTGCGTATCGGGGTGTGTAGCGCGTGTGACCCGGTTCACCCTCGCCACTACGGTGTAGAATCGATCGCAATTTTCGCTAGAGGTGTAGCACGATGGTCGGGGTGTTCGCGTGGTCGCTGTCGCGGATGACTGGTCGTCAAGCATGTCCAATTTTCGGTAGTAGCGGTGTTAGATTCTCCACAGGAATTGGACGCGGGAGTCTGTCGCAGGTGTGCTATCAGATACGAGTCCTCGATCAGGCGTTGTTCCCAGCGCATCACAGACGGGCTATCTGCACCACCTTCCGAACAGTAGATGACGAACGCAACGGCCGGATTCATCCTGGCTCAAACGGGCGGGGAGTCCCTTGATTCCGTAGTATCGTCAACAGTTCACTACGTAGCAATCAGGTCAGCTATTATAAGTGCTTAACGTGGCCGACAGAAGCTATCGACTGTGGAACGATCACAACAGACGAGCGATATCGGTCGTCGAGCCGTCTTGGGCCTCACAGGTGGAACCGTCCTTGGACTCCTCGCAGGCACGGCTGTCGCGGGCGACAGCCAAGCGCTGAGTGGCTCCGAGACTGCGGGTGGAGTTTCGGGGGACGAGAACGTAACGCTCGAACAGATCGGCCGGTACGAGTCGGGGCTCTTCGACGAAGGTGGGGCCGAAATCATCGCCTACCACGCCCCCACACAGCGGCTGTTCGTGATCAACGCCGACCTCGGTGGCGTCGACGTCCTGGACGTCTCGGACCCAACTGCACCAGAGAAGGTCGGTGCACTCGACGCCGCGAGCGAACTCGACGGCGTGAGTTCCGCGAACAGCGTCGCGACGTCCGCCGACGTTGTCGCCGTGGCGCTCGAAGCAGAGGTCGCCCAGGACTCCGGGTTAGTCGGGCTCTACGACCCCGAGACGCTCGAACGCCTGGGGACCGCACCGGTCGGCCCGCTTCCGGACAAGGTCACTTTCACCCCGGACGGAACGCGAGTGCTCGTCGCGAACGAGGGCGAGCCGACGGACAACTACGCGTACGACCCCCGCGGCTCCGTCAGCATCGTCAACGTCTCCGACGGCGCGGATACCCCCACGGTCAGCACCGCCGACTTCACCGCCTTCGACGGGAAACAAAAGCAGCTCCGAAAGCAGGGCATCCGCATCTTCGGCCCGAACGCGAGCGCGTCGCAGGATTTCGAGCCGGAGTATGTGACCGTGAGCGACGACTCGAAAACAGCGTGGGTTTCGCTGCAAGAGAACAACGCGATTGCGGAGATTGACATCGACACGGCGAAAATCAAGAATCTCCTGCCGTTGGGGTTCAAGGACTACAGTCTGGCCGGAAACGAACTCGATGCAAGCAACGAGGACGGTGGGGTCAACGTCCGGAACTGGCCGATCAACGGGATTCTCCAGCCGGACGCAATCGGCGCGTACAGCCCCGATGGCAAGACCTACCTCGTGACGGCCAACGAGGGCGACAGCCGCGATTACGACTCGTTCAGCGAGGAGGCGGAAATCTCTGACCTCCGACTTGACCCCGGAGCGTTCGACTTCGACGAGATCGAAGGCATCGACAGCGTCGAGGAACTCCAACAGCCCGAGAATCTCGGGGCCAAAGGCGTGACGACGACGCTCGGTGACGTCGACGGTGACGGGCGCTACGAGGAACTGTACGTCTTCGGCGGGCGGTCGTTCAGCATCTTCACGACGAACGGCGAGCGGGTGTTCGACAGCGGGAGCGACTTCGAGGACATCACCGCAGAGCGATTCGACGACCAGTTTAACAACGACAACAACGAGCACGACCCTGACGGCCGCAGCGACAACAAAGGCCCCGAGCCGGAAGGGCTCACAATCGGGCAGGTCGGCGACCGGTATTACGCGTTCATCGGACTCGAACGCATCGGCGGCATCATGGTCTACGACATCACCGAGCCCGAGTGTGCCACGTTCGTTGAGTACGTCAACAACCGGGACTTCTCGGTCGACATCGAGTCGGCCATCGAAGACGGTGACGCCCCCGCTGGCGCTGCGGGCGACCTCGGTCCGGAGGGACTGGACTTCGCGACCGCCGAGGAGAGCCCGATTGACGACCCGCTCGTCTTCGTCGGCCACGAGATCAGCGGGACGACGGCGATATTCCGCGTGACGAGCGACGAGAGCGATGACGTTGTGGGATCGTGCAGCGCCGACTCGCGTGGGAACGGACACAAGAACGAACACGTCAAGGAACGTGGAAACGGACACGAGAACGGAAACGCCAACGGTCGTGGAAACGGCCGGCGGTCGTAATGTAACGGCGGGTCGATGACAGTCTCCCCGGCTTGAACACCGGGGGGTCGTATACGCACACGAAACACCAACGTACAGACCGTCTCCGTGTTCTCACCTTAGCGCCCGCCGAACACTCGTCGTGTCCACCTCGACGACGACCTCGTTCGTACGGAGCCACGGGGGCGTGAAGGGCGCGTCGTAGCGCAAGAGGCGGGGCTCACTCGTCGGTTCGATGCCGGCTTGCGCCAGCGTCTTCCGGAGGGTGCGTTCTTTCAGCGAGACGCGGACGCTCGGAGCCCACCACGAAAAGCGGAGGACGGCCAGCGTCCGTGGCGGGTCGACGACGAGCTTCACGTCATCGTTCGTTGGCTCCGGAGCGGTCTCCGGCGTGTACGTTGCAGGGAGGAAAAACGACATCGTCGCACCGTCTTCTCGGGTTGTCTCGACGGGGGCGGTCATCGAGATCGACTCGCCCGTCACGCTGGCCCCGTCATCGGCGTCTCCGGTGGCTCTCGTGTCCGCGCCCGTTTCGACGGGCGTGGTCATCGAGACGGACGTGCCGCCTTCGTTCGCACCGTCGATGTAGTTGAACAGGCGGAAAAACGCCTCTCGGCCGTTAGACGCGGTGGTCTGGACGCGAATCGTCTCCGGGTATCGCCGGAGTTCGACACCATCGATTCGCTCAACCGTCTTGTAGGGGACTCGTTCAGTCCCGCGGTTGTTCACGAGATCGACGGCCGTCCAGACTGCTGCGGCGGCCAGTCCCACGCCGACGATGCCCGCACCCAACTTCGCTTTCGTCTTCCAATCCATGTCCTGTGTAGGCGACGCGACTGCAAAAGCCGACTTGTGTGGCTCTGCGTTCCGCTCGCGTCGACTTCGGCTGTGAACACAGTCGACCAGGGCGATAACAGATGAAGTCGCGGGGGTGGGTGGTGTCGCGAATGTCGAACCAGATGGAGTACTGGTTCGAGCGTGACGTTCCACTCGCGGTCCCTAGACGCTCCGCATTCGTCGTTTCGGGAGTTTCGAGTTGTTACTACGGTTCCGCCTTCGCCATCGTGGTAACTCAGTTTTCGGATGTCGTTGGTGCCAGCACTCGAAATTCAGGGCTGAGTTGCGCGAACTGTTCGCATCCGATCAGCGCAACGTCGTTCTCCACCGCAACACGTACGCGAGTGAGGCAACCCAGAACGCTGCGAGGAAGACATACATCGCGTCGCCCCCGGGGTTGATTGAGTCGGTAAACGTCCCCGAGAGAGCGTATGCGAGGACAGCGACGAGAACGGGCGCTCCAATGTACGCGACGAGATGCGGCATCCAGTTCGCACCTGCGGCGCTCGTGCGTTTCACGTGAAGATACATCGCAACGCCGGTCAGCGGAACGAGTATCATGATAAGACCGAACATGCCGAACACAGTTGCGAGGACGGCCGCTCCCTCGTGTGGTCCGATAAATGCAGTTCCGATGACGAGCGGTGCGATGACCACGTAGCCGACGATAACACCTGGCCATCCGCCGGGGACTTCGACCTGTGAGCCGAACCGTTCGACGAGCGCCGGCGTCAGCGGATACCGCCACGCGTCCCCGAATATTGCCTTGCCGGTTGCGATGAATCCGAACAAGAACGTACAGGTCGTGACGATCATCCAGACGAGGAGCAACGCTGAGATGACGAGACCGGCCCCAGCGGCGATGGGTGCGGAAAGCGTAACGACATTGGTGATGCCCTGTTCGGTGAGTTCGGCGTAGACGAATACGGAACCGAACGTCAGTACTGTCAGTGCCAGCACGGTGAAATGCCAGTCCAGAGCGTTGCGGGCGTTTCGTTTCGTGAACTCGTTGGTCGCGACAAGATACACCAGTCCGGCGCCGATGACGCCGGTTGGGATCGACAGCAGGTGGACGAGAATGCCGCCGATCGATCGTTCGTTGAGCAGTTCGGGACCGGGTGTGGCGGGCGTGAATGTCGATGTCATTGGGATTTGGAGGGTTGTGGTGGGTGATGAGGTACTGTTGGGTGTGCTGGTTATGTCGATGAGAGGAGGTTCAGCGGGCCGTAGCGGTCGCGAACCCAGCGAACGAGTCGCTCTACGACGAGCAACGCCAGGCTGGTTACGAGCAGATCGACTGCGGTGTCCCACAGCACGATATCGCTCTGCGTGCTGCGTATATCAGCGCCGACGATCGTGAGAACACCGCCGAAAGCGAATAGCACTAAACTCAACTGAAGCCCGGCGAGTACGAGCGTGCGGATTCCTGCCGTGTCCGATAGCGTGAGGAATCCTCGTGTGGAGAGCCGGTCAAGCGGGGTATCTGCGTTTAGCGCGCGTTTTCCCTCGGGCGAGAGGGGCCAGTCCGACGCTGGATGGTTAATGTAGTACAGGGTGATCGAGTCGGGATACGTCTCTGTGGCCACGACGTCGATTGCTTGTAACTCCTGTAACCGATTTCGAACTGTTGCCCTGCTCACTTCGGGTTTGATTCGTGCGTGCAGTTGCCGGAGGGAGAAGAACGGTCGATCGGACTCGATCATCGTCTCAACGACGTGCTCTTGTGTGAGCGTGTTGTCGAGGTTCCGATCGATTCGTTCATCGATCCATGACGGGAGCGTGGACACGGATCCACCGTTGTCGACGGGGATTATTAAATCGAGACGGATTTTTCGACCCCACGAACCGCCGTTTCACGGCCGTGAAACGCCCGGTCATCGCTGTGAGAACGGTCTTCCGGATGGACACCGAGACTTCGATACTGGTTGTGGTAGTCGGTACCGTCGTTCACTCGACTCTGTGTCTGTCGTTGTCGGAAGACATCACGCGCGTTCTAGTGCCGATGTGGACTCCGATGTGGACGACGGGATTCCTGAGGCGTCGCAACCCTCACGGAAATGACCTTGGGTCGACTTTATCCCGGAGCGCTCCCTGAAACCACCCAGTATGGCTCGTGACCGACTCCTGAGCGCCGAGACGAAGACGACGCTCGTGTTCATGTTTCTCGGGCTCACTGCCTGGTATCTGGCACAGGAGTATCTGGGAAATGGGCTTGTGGAACTCGTTGCGCTGTTCGGTGTGGGTATTGTGCTTCCCACAGTAATTAACGAACTCCGTCGGCAGTCCAACGGGTGAGGTGGCGACGTTCTCGGGTGGGTTGTGGTTGGGCGTCACCACAGGTCCAGTTCGTACGTCAAGAGATATCCGAGAGCCAGCGCGGTGAGCACACCCAGATTGACATCCTCCCCGCCCTGAAGGGCGAGGATTCCCGAGCGTTGGGATATTAGGGTTCGCAACCTACCTGTTCCCTCGGGTGGAACGACCCGGAGGTTTGGTTGAACAGGTAGGCTACTGGCCGTGCCAAACGACCGTTACTCATATCCCTAGTTGGGGGATTCTGAGTTATCTTTCTGCGAATATTCACTGCACCGTTCACGTCTGCGTTCATCGTCGTCCCGCACGACTCGCAGACGTACAGGCCACGCTCCACGCGATTCGCATCACGCTTCCGACCACAGCACGAACACGTCTTCGACGTGTCTCGTTCGCTCGTTCGGTCAACGAGGATGCCGTGTTCCTCTGCCTTGTATTCGAGCAAGGTCGTGAAGCGGTCGAACTCCCATCCGTGGAGTTTCTTGTTTCCACGCTTGCCCCAGTTCCGAGACTCACCATTTTCGTCTTCTCGAATCTCGCTCAAGTCACCGATGGCGATGTGGCCTACCTCATGGTCGATGCACCGTTCAACGATGTGTTTGGCGAGGGCGTGCAGGAAGTGGTCTTTCCGCCGAGACAACTTCTGTCGGGCACGGAGAGCACGTCGTGACGGGCCGTTTTCGCCTTCCGTGTCGTACTCGTCGCGGGTGAAGTAGTGCTTGTCTTGCTTCAGGACGTTCCCCGGATACAACTCCGCATCACCGTCGTCATAGGCGATAGCGAGGTAGTTCTTGATGCCGAGGTCGATTCCAGCGGTGTTGTCGCCGGGTGCGTCCTCTACGGGGATTTCGACTTTGCAGACGAGGTGGAGTTCCCAGTGGTCGCCGTTCCACACGGCCCGCACTTGCTGGATGTTCTCCACGGTCACGTCGGGGCGTGTTTCGTACTCGCAGAGGATGAAGTCCGAACGGTGAGTCTTCAGGTTGAACCCCTTGCTCAGACGGAGTTGATTGTGCTTGGTGTCGTGCCTGATGCCCTTTTGCTTCCACGTCACGGTGGAGCGCGGGTGTTCGTCGCCGTGTTTGCGATAGCCGGGTGGGTTGGCGTCCTCGTCTCCTCGTTGGCGTGCTTTGTACCAACTTGTGAACGACTCAGCAAGTTCTTCAAGAACTCGCTGACTTGACTGAGAATGTAGGTCACTGTATCGTTCGTGTTCCTTGAGTTCGGATTTGAGTTCGCCGTCGTCGGGGATTTCCCCGTCTTCATCCCATCGGCCTTGCGTGTAGTATCGGGCGACATTCCACAGTTTCGACGCGGAGAACCCGCACTGGTCGAGGTCGTCGCTCACCTGTTGGTGGTTGACGATTTTCGCTCGATAAGTGCGGGTTGTCTCCAGCATCGGACTGAGTCCATAACCAGTTATGGAAATTCAGGTATTAAAAGTGACGACTGAACGTAGAATATCCAACAGGACCATCGAGCGTGATTAGTGGAGGAATTGTCGGCTGTATCCCCGCCCTGAAGGGCGGGGTTTTAGCCTTGTAACTTCCATAACGATGGTGCCAGCAAGACGGCGGCGTAGGTCAGGGTTGCCGAGGAGGGCACGGCGGACATCCATAGAGAATCAATGCCCGGAGATTCGGTTAAATGGTTTGATGTCAACTGGCTATCCTTTACTGAGCGATTCCTGAGTTCCCTGTATTGAGCGATCCGTGAGTCCCCTGTACTGAGCGGTTGAAGGTGGGAAACTATCAATTGCGGAGGATTTCAACAGAGCCGTGGGTTTGTGTACACTGAGCGAACCCCCATCGTATCTCCACAGAACCCAGAGAAATTGACGCACCGGTGTAGCAGCACGAAATAGCTATCTACGTGTCTACGAGACCATCGAGTACCGATGGCTCCACCCCTACCCGCACGCGACACACTCCCCGACGAACTCCTCGAACGGGACCACTGGGTGGGATGGCGTAAACAGACACGCGATGGGGCCGAAACGAAGGTTCCAGTCTCGGTGAACGGCGGCTACGCTTCTGCAACCGATGCGGCGACGTGGACGACGTTCGACGACGCGCTCGCGTATGCAACAGATGGCGCGGCAGATGGTGTCGGCTTCGTGTTCAGTACTGACGACCCGTATGTTGGTGTCGATCTCGACAAATGCCGCAGTCGTAAAACGGGCGAGACAGACGAATGGGCCACAGAGATCATCGACCAGCTTGCGTCGTATACAGAGGTTAGTCCGTCAGGAACGGGCTATCACGTCATCGTCCGTGGATCACTGCCGCCAGGTGGCAACCGAACAGGGAACCTCGAACTCTACGAAGACGCGCGATTCTTTACGGTGACTGGTGACCACGTCGACGAGACGCCCACGACAGTTGCTGACCGAACGGACGAACTCACCGAAATCCACGGTGCGTACTTCGAGACACAACACACCCAGCGTGACCAACACACATCAAACACAGACAGCACGATTCAGAAACCGAGTGCTGTCGACACGCCAGGAAACGACCTCACCGACGAAGATGTGGTCGAACGTGCATCGAACGCAGCAAACGGCCTGAAATTCAGCCGACTGTGGAAAGGTGACACGAGCGCGTACGACAGCCACTCAGAAGCGGACATGGCGCTGTGTTCGATCCTCGCGTTTTGGACAGGTGGCGACGCAGCACAGATAGACCGGCTTCTCCGAGACTCTGGACTGTATCGCAAGAAATGGGATGACGTTCATTTCGCCGATGGGTCAACATACGGAGAAAAGACCATTGAGCGGTCGGTTTCAGGCACGTCCGAGTTTTATGACCCCTCACAGTGGTCGACTACAGCCGGCCGTTCACTATCGCGCACAGACTCCACCCGAGATGGAACTGGACGTGGGGACCACCAGCCACCACGTAAGCCGACATCGGCCACACCAACCGACAGTGAAAAGATAGCCTCAGCTCGCGATACCAGCACTCTCGAACGACTCAGAGACCTGCAGAGTCATCTCGAAGCGACACTCGCAGAGAACGAACGATTACAAGCGGAGTTGGAAACCGAACGCGAACGGCGACGTGAACTCGAAGCGGCGGTCGCTGCGGAAGGCGAGACAGATGAGAGTGGTCGTGGGTGGTCGCTGTTTGGGTGGTTCAGACGGTAGCCCAGCCCTGTTTCGTTGGTTCTCTCGTTTGTAACTGGTGACTGGCGATTTTCACGACTGGGACAGTACCGACTGCAGCTCCTGTAGCGTGCGCATCTCGGTGAATCCGGGTTGGTGAATCTTGAACGACGATGGCGGCGAATTCGAACTGTAGGTTTTTTCGACGCGTGGGTAGCCCTCGTTTGGTTCGTTGAGTGCACGGAGGACCTCATGTGCATCACTTCGATTCTTCACGACCCACACCGCTGCTTCGGGATCGCACGCAGCCATCTTGTCATAGTCGTCTGGAACTGCAGTCAAAATATCGTGATTCGCTCGCTCAGCTTCGAGGGTGACGGCGATGTCGCCATGCTCATCGAGACAGACCGCATCCAGACGCGAGCCTTCGTGTTCGTAGTATGCAACAGCTTCGACAGCTTCCGAGTCATCGTCGTCAACGAACTGTGCTTCGAGATACCGCCGGCCAAGTTCGACCATGACGACGTGGAGACTTGACTCACTCAGATCGCCGCGGCCGTGGCCGTGAGCGATGCCTTCGCGATGGCGAACTGCAATCGCACGACGACCTTTTGGTGTGACTGTGTAGAGCTTGTGTGGATACTTACAATCGACCGAGAGAGATCCGCCATCGATGAGTTCTTCTACTTCCTGATATCTGATGCCGGTGTATTCTTGCAGACGAACCATACTGTCATACAAGAGGTCGTACTCGAACTCGGGGTCGAATCGACGCTGATGTGCAGAGTAGACCGCTTGGAGGAATCGCAGTTGTGCGTCAGTAAAGGCACTACTGCCGCGTTCGACTGCAGACAGTTTGAGTGGGAGTTGTGAGATTGGGATGTCATCGCGGTCAACGTCATCGAGGCTGTGACAGCACTCGACGGCGTTTTTGATGCCCGTGAGTGTTGGGTCGTATCGAGTCGAACACTCCTCACAGACGACGACGTGCACTTCTGAGTCATACACAACCATCGGTGGGAGACGCGACGTGTAGGGTAGCGCAGAGTTGATACGGGCATCGGGTGTTGGTGCGTTCCGATCTGGGTAGGGTTCTGGTGGTGAGTGCCCGGATGGTGTCTGTGAGGGCTCGGGAGTCGCGTGGTGTGTCGACGCTTCTGAATCAGCAAGCGGCGTTGATTCACGGTGGCCCAGTGACGTGTGTGTTTGCTCTGTGGTGGCCCGACTGCCAATCTTCGAGACATCGATCCCAGACGTGTGGGAAGATCGAGTAGTACACAACTCCAGTGCTGTCGCGTATGCTGTCTCACGAGCGGGCGAAAACGGGGCCTCACTTTCTGGGTGGCCAGCTGGGAGTGGTGGACTTTGGAGGACGAACGGGTGTGGCTCTGGTTGTCCGAATCCCGCAGGGAGCGTTGCGAGCCACTGGCCACGACGAAGCGCCCGGAGTCGGGTTTGGACTTCCGTTGCGGGAAGTTCGGCTGTTGCAAATCGCCGACTGAACTCCGGGTCGACTGCGACGTTCCCCGTGACAATCGTTGAGACGTTATTGAGGACTTCGCGATAGGCCTCTGGATTGGCTTCTTTGAGTTGTGCAGGAAACTGCATCGCCAAGGTAATCGAGAGGCCGAACGAACGAGACTGGGCAAGGAGGTCTGACAAGAGCGATGACGTCGATAACTGCGCGGCTTCTTCGAGATACAGATTCACGAGTGGGTGGTCTGTTTCGTCGTCACCTTGTTGGGTTCGGCGTCGAAGGGCAGTCCACAGTGCCGAGAGGATGACAAGCGTGATGACACGTTGTGAGGCCGGTCTGAGACCACCCGTCTCGATAATGATGACTGCGTCTTCGTCGATGAGTCTCCGAAGATCGAATTTCGGGGCATCACGATCGTCGGCTGGGGTATGATTGAATATCTGTGCAAGGCGTGCATCGAGTGGGATTTTCTCGATACGATTTGCAACCCCTTGCATGAGCTCGTCGAACGAGCGCTTCGAATTGGCGGCGACACCGGCGAGCATCGCTTGGAGATCTTCATCTACCACCGGCGGTGGGTCGCGCGTTTCGTGTAATCTGGCGACTGCCGTCTGGAACTCACGATGGCTAAATGCGTTCGACCCATGAATCGGATCGAACATCGCTTTGAGGACGTAGCGAATGATGTCGGGTGACCGAACCGCCTGTTCGAATCGGTCGCGACCCATGATGCCGATCAGGATATCGATGTAGTGGTCGACGACGTCTTCGACAGCAGTCGTCCGGTCGATGCCTGCATCGAGTTGGTCGCGAATATCGAAAAACGACAGCGCGGGGAGTGTCTCTGTGCAATCGAAGTAGTAGACGTCATCGAGAGTGCCGTATTTCGCATAGTGTGCTCGGAGATAGTCGTCGGCCATCCCGTCGCCTTTGGGGTCTATGAGGATATCTGCGCCATCGGTTGCTGCGTGATTCGCGAGCAGCGCCGCAACCAGACTCGATGACTTGCCTGACCCGGTCCGGCCAAACATACCAACGTGGAGCGGTTGGAGTGCTGGCGGCAGTGAGATGGGGACGGCTTCGGCATCGCCGTCGGCCGTCTGTGCATGGCCGAGTGTGAACCCCGCTGTTCGATACCGCTCGATCCGATCACGCGGTGGGCGTGGAAGCCCGTGTTCGTCTGTCGGTGTGGGGGCGAGTCCACGGTGAGCTTTTGTCGGGAGGCTGGCTGCATCTACGAGACAGAGCACCGGAAGTTCACACCCATCCATGACGAGTCCACGACTGGCATTTTCGGTCCACGGAAGTCTCGCAGTGAGCTTCGAGTGTTCTGGGTCGATCGTGACGCGATTGCGTAGTGAGTCGTAGATCGATTTTGCGTCTTCGCCGTGGTGTGTGCGACCTTCGATTCGGTAGTGGTCGCCATTGAGGTGCGAAAATGCCGTGGTGACTGGGGAACAGTCGGGTAATTGTGCACGTTGGTCGGTCGTTGTTGCGACTGCCCGGGCGGTGACTGCAAAACTGTGTTGTGCGTCTTTTTCGTCGAGTGCATCCACGCGCGAGCGAACCCCTGGGTCTGAGATGTTGTTCTCGGGGTCTGTCGACACAAGCCAGTCCTCGACGAATCGCTGGAAGACCGTATCCCGGCCGTGTTTGAGCCGTTGTTTTCTGTCAATGGCGTGGTGTCGCCAGTCTGGATACGGTGTGATGAGTATCTGGACGGCCATCGGCACGGACGCGTCCGCAAGCGTACTCACCACCGTTGCGAGTGGAAGGCGGCTATGTTTGTCGGTGAACTCGTCGTATCGAGTGAGCGTGGTTTGCCAGTCTTCGCGTCGGTCAGTGACGCCCACGAACTCGACTGCTCGGTATTGTGGTGGTGAATACGATTCGAGAGCCCCATCGTCTGGGTCGACGTCAGCGTCAGCAGGTGAGAGCCGATTGAGTGGGTCTGTCGTTGGAGTCGAAATATCGAACGAGTTCGGAACGAGTTCTCGACACCACGCTTCGATCGTCGATGCGAGTGCAGTGTCGACGCTCAGAACGTACTCGATCGTGTCTGCGTTCGATCCATCAGTGACGAGTAGCCATTCGAGAGTGGATGGAGTTTGTGTCGACGCTAAGAGGTAGTACAATCGAGTGAACTGTGCGGTGACAGTCGAAGGGGTGAACGTATCCGCAGTTGGCGAGAGGCGGATGAAGGCTCGGTCGGTTGTAGACGAAATAACGAGTTTCACTCTCACACTGTGGACATAATTCCTTCTACATCTGTGGTTTCAGAAATAAAACTAGATGGAATTACATTATTGTTTGATAATTGGGGTCGGACTTGACTTTTGACTGACACAGAACACAGAGTCGATTCGTGACGTTCGCCTTGACGTCCGATGGTTTGAGGACAGCGCATGACATCCTCCCCGGCGCGAACGCCGGGGTTTCCTCTCGCTGGGGGGATCGCTTACCGACCCACGGAGGCAACTTGCGGGTTCGTGCGCTCCTCGTTGGAACAAGAGCGTGGTGACTCTGACCAGTCGTGGTCGTTCCACTTGAGGCGCACGGGCCGTGCCATCGGCCGTGCTACGTCGGTCTGCCGTTGACGAGACACAGCGTGTCTCGTTCGCCAATCAGAACGTTCTGAGTTCTGATGACGTCTCAGGAACGTTTCGGACGCTGTGAGGTCTGCGTGGCCCTCGAAACCGCACGGGCACGTCAGTGTGTCGCGGTGGCGTGTTGTCCGATCTGTTGAACCGCAGTTCGGACACTCTTGAGAGGTCCATGCTTCCGAACGAACCTCCACCAAGATACCATACTCCTCGGCGGTACAGGCGAGTCGGTCGATGAACTGCCGGAACGCCCAAAAGTTGTGCGTCTTCGCGTTCGCTTCGACCGACCAATGCGTGTCGAGTACGTCTGTGAGTGCCCCGACGTACACCGTGGAGACGCCTTCGTCGTGCAACCGTTCTATGAGGTCACGTGCGAGTGCGTCTTGGGCGTGGTCGCGTCGGCGCGTCCGACGGCGGTACAACGAGCGTATCCGGTGACTGCTGTACCTGCCGTCGTCCAAGAGCGATTGGAGACGAGCGATTTCTCGCGTCGTCTCGCGGAACCGCTCGAACAGGTCGCACCCCTCGTACAGCAGTTGCGTGCCGGTCGTGGTCGTGCAGGCGACGAGGTTGTTCGCACCAATATCCAGAGCGGCGGTTTCGTCCGCCAGTGGGTGTGCCAGCCGAGAATTGTCTACGGTGACTGGCTGAAAGGCCCTGAACGTCTGTGCAGTCTCGTCCCAGAACAACTCCAACCGGCCTTGCTTGTCGTACTCTTTCCAGTTTGGTTCGCCCCGGACTTCGAGCCAAAGCCTCTCGCGGTATCCAAGACCGTACTCCTCTTTCAGGTCTTGGCCGACGAGGATTTCGAGCCGGGAGTATTCGCCCCACTCGACAGAGTACGACGTGTTCCGAATGTACGTTCGGAGTTCGCGGCCGTCCTCGGCGTTGCCCCAGTATCCGGGCTTGCCGTTTGCTTCGCCCTTCTTTTGGAGCGCGAAGAACGACCGCCACGCTTCGCGGTTCTTCCGTTCGATTTGCTGAACGGTCGAAGCCCCGAGCGTGCCGCCGTAGCGCCCGCGATACTCGCTGATGTCCCATACGTCCGCGTCGGAGTCGGCGTAGTGTTCGCGGCGCTCGTAGTTGATCTCGTTCCAGAGAGCGGCAGAAGCGTCCAATAGGCGTCGAAGCAACACCTCGTCCGCGTCGGACAGAGGAACCACCTCGAAGGTGTTGGTCCGCTTCATCAACTACTGGTTCGTGCGCCACATTGATAAACCAATGGTTAATCAATGGTGACATGGCAACGACGGTCCAAATCGAGATAGAGGATGACGAACAGTACGAGCGGTTACGGGCGATTAAGCGGCACAACGGGCTGACGTGGAAGGGGATGTTGCTCCACGCGGCGGAGAACTTGGATACCCCGGACTGAGCATTGTCGGCGGTTGTGTCCTTGTTGTCGGATTCACGCCCGCCGTGAACGGCGGGACTCTCTCCTTGATTCAGGTAGACTCGTCGAACGGGAAGACGTACGACGTTGACGTTGAAGCGGGGACGTGTTCGTGTCCACCGGAAACGTGGTGTCGAGTGTCAGCATCTCCGTGGTGTTCTGTTCGAAATCCGAACGCGAGTGCTGCCCAAGCCGACTGGCCGCTTCGCAACGTGCGAGCAGGAGACGTGGTGGCTTCGCAATTCAATATAAACGTCGAAAATTAAAATTGGGGAGATTCTATATCGGTCACATTGTAATTATAGCGGGAAATTTTTATCTGATGGCTGTGTGTCTTCTACAATGAAAGATGGGTACGACCTGCCTGCAAACGCACCAGGACAATATATGCCTCTCCGGACAGACCAGGCTCTCCCAAAGGCATATTTCCCAGACAAGCTCCCCCCACGGTTTGAACTCTCCGAGGACGTTATTCGAGAACATGGAAATGCGATGTGGGCCCTCGGTCGGTTAGAAGGACTTGGAAGCGAGATCGACAATCCTGGAGCAGTATTCAGCTCGTTTGTATATAAAGAAGCTGAGCAGTCATCTCGTGTTGAAGGAGCAAACGTGACTGTCTCAGATATCTATCGGTACGATATTAACCAACTCACGATACAGAGTGGTCAGAGTCGCTCCCACGAAGCAGACGTCCGTGAGGCACGAAATTATATCCGAGCATTGGACAGTGCAGTCTCGTACCTCAGAACCGCTGGATTCGAACGCACGAGTCTCACGACAGCGCTCGTAAAGTCACTTCATGAGCAATTATTGGAACGCGGGCGAAGTGATGGAACAGATCCACTCCCAGGTGAATTTCGCCCTGGGTTTGCGGTCATCGAAGAATCGAACCCTCATGGGTTTGGAAATCGTGTTCGGTTCATTCCACCAAAACCAGACATGGTCTCGCGATTGATGGCCGACCTTGAACAGTTTATCCAGACTGACCGCACGTGGCCGACACTGATCGAGATCGCCGTTGCTCATTATCAATTCGAGACGATTCACCCGTTTAACGACGGTAACGGGCGAGTCGGTCGATTACTGGCTGTACTAATGCTTATCGCTGATGGACTACTGCACTACCCACTTCTGTATTTAAGTTCGTATATTGAACAGCATCGTACAGAGTATGCAGACCGTCTCTTGGCTGTGAGTGAAGACGGTGAGTGGGACGCATGGCTTCAGTTCTTTCTTCGAGGAATCCGTGAGCAAGCCGCAGAAGCATTTGTTCGTGCAAAACTCCTGATTAGCACACGACAGACATACGAAAATCGATACGCGGATGCAGCGAAGTCTGTCCGAAACCTTGCACTGGAGATATTCGAAGACCCATATTTCACGGTTACAGAAGCGAGTGATCGAATTGGAGTCGTCTATCAGACCGCGAACAATGCAGTGAAGCGATTAGAATCGGACGGTGTTGTGTCTGAAATTACTGGCAACGAAAAAAACCGTGTCTTCAGAGCTGATGAGATAATGAATATCGTCGAACGGCCAGCAAGAGACCTGCCCGATGCAGCTGACCTCGTCGATATTGAGCACGCTTGGAAACTCCCTGACCGCTGAGCCACCTCACTCCGACGTATTTTGGACTGTCTAGACGCTAGTGTCTCCGCAGACGAATCGCCACTTCGAGACGTGCGAGCAGGAGACGAGGTAACTCGGAAATTCAACATAACCGGAGACAATTAGCATTGGGTCCGGGAGTTCCCCCGTAATTCTAGTTTCAGCGAGAAATTTTGTCACTCCCGTGTGGGAGCAGTTGTCCGTGACTCTGGCGACGACTGACTGGTATTCCCCATGTGTGGGAAGCCTCGCCGTTTACTGCGGGGAGGATGTCACAGACACTTCCCAGTCGTTTCAATGACAATTCAAATATCTGGCCTTGTTGAAATCCTATTGATTCGACACCTGCCTCTCTGAAACAGCTGTTAGGTAGGCGTGCAGAGCTATCATTCATGTAGACTGGTATTGCCGGAGAACTCGGATGAGAAACACACCACTGAGCAAACAGCCGAAGAGAAGCCCCCACCAGATGGGTGAAAACGGCTCTTGGGGGTCTGCTGCTCTGAACAGGTATCCAGTTATAAGTGTAAGGGCGATTAGTTTCGTCTTCTCGGAGACCATATCCTGCAGTGTACGATGTTTTGTACAACCAAGTATCATTTCCTTCAGCGATTTGTAGCTCCCGGCTCTGTTGAAATCCTCTTCACGTCTTGCGATTTGCTGAGAGGCTCGTTTCTAACCGGATCGACGAAAGCCGGTGGGTAGAGTCGCTCTTCTCAATGTCAACGCTGAAGGATTTCAACAGAGCCAAATATCTGCAAAACACAAAGATATATTGAGAGAAAGCGCTTACACCAACGTATGACTGAATTCGATCCTTCACCTGACTCTGATTCCGCTCGGAGAAGATGGCAAGAGGGAACAGACACGTTTGGCCGTGTCTATGATGTTGTTCTGGGTGTTACGTCGCCTACCGCGTACACTGATATCGCAGAGTTAGCGGACTGCTCACCTAACGCTGCGAAAAAACATCTTGACCGACTCGCTGAGATGGGCATTGTCCGAGCAGACAGAGACAGTCGACCGGCTCAGTATGAGCGGAATGAGGGGTATCTGGAGTGGCAAGACGCCAGTCGAATTGCAAATGACCTCTCTGTCGAAGAGATACTTGAGCGCGTGAAGGCGCTCGAAGAACGACGACGGGAGTACGAGACACAATTCGAGACCACAGATCCCAACGAGGTCTCGGTGTTCGACCACAGAGCCCATGAAACGATTCACGACCGCATGACTGCGGTCAATGAATGGCAGGGAGTGATCCGGGATATTCGGCTCTACGAGCTTGCACGCCAGCTCTCCCAGAACGACGGGCACCTCATCCCGGCCTAAATGGGTACACCTCCTGAAGACCCAGAACCGAATTCAACTGGGCCTCCCGACCGTCAGACTCTGCGATTGCTTGAGCGACACCTCGCGTCGGATTCGTTCGTGGTCGAGACAGAGTTCGACCCAGACTCCTACGAACCACGACTCCTCCACGTATTGCTTGATGCTGGCCGATACCCCGAATCGATAGAGACTGCACGACTTGATATCCGATGGTTCACGACTGGTGATTTCTCGATTCACTATGTCGAAGCGCATGACGACGGATTCCAATGGGAGTGCCGCTGGGATCAACACCCAAACACCCACAACGCACGGGTACATTTTCACCAGCCCCCAGATGCAGCGGAGGTCACTGGCCTTTCTCTGTCTTCACTCCATCCTCTCGAAGTGTACTCGACTGTTCTCACAGCAGTTGATCAGCGACTTGAAACTCTGTGGTCGACTCAATGAACGCAGGTATCGCGACCATCCACGACATGGCCACGCTTCGGTCTTGTGTTGCCTACGAGAACGAGAACCAATGACATCCTCCTCGCCGTGAACGGCGAGGTTTCCGACGAGGAGGATGTCACGCGTGCCGAAGACTACATCAATCGCGCGACAGACGACCGCCAGCCCAGGAAGTTAACGAGAGTTTCCGTTTAGTATTCGTCGACCTACTGGGATACTTATTGACAGTAATGTCAGCAGCGACAGTCCGAAACCAACGAGAACAGCTGTCATTGGGATCGGCGAACTTTTTGCTGGCCATGCGTCCTGTTGTTGACCATCAAAGGCCGTATTTTCGTAGAGAACATATTCCGTTGTCTCACGCTGGATTCTGAGATCCGTTTGATCGTTGAGGTAGCTATAGCTCTCGTAGTCTGCAGATTTGAATAGCACAATGTATCTCACTCCAAGTGGAGCGGTTGCTTCTCCGAACCCTGATCGATCACGCCAGTCCATTGCCAAGAGGCTGCGAACTTCTTGATGGGCGGGTTCTGGAGCGTTACTTTCGATAGTCCCGATTTCGATGTTTCGGCCCCGCAAAACTGGTTTATCGAAATATATGTCGGTGGGGTTTGCAATTGTCCTGTCTGTAAATGAAAACATCATGTATTGATGCCATGGAAACACGAGAACACGAGACGGTGTCGGGTCGTCGGTGAGCCGTTCATTGAGTACGTTCCAACTATCAGGGTACTCAGTTGGTGATAACTGGCCGTGGAAACCATTGAGCATTGGAAGAGAGTATGAAAGCGTCGCAACTAAGATCACCAGACTAAGTCCAACTCGGAGTGATGAGTCTCTTGAGAATGATGGGACGTTGATCGGGGGATCCCGAATAAGCTCATCGAGAGCAACCCCACTAAACCACGCGTATGCGAGACAAAGCCCAATACTGAATTTTTGGGTATCACGCATCGCGAGAAGGCCGGGCACAGTCTCAAACAGTTTGGTAACAACTGGCCCAGTCACTGGCCCAGTAGCGCCCATTGCTAGGATGAAACAGCAGATAGCACTTACAAACAGCCCGTCTCGCCATGACTTGTCGTCTGAGATAAATACCCCATACAATAACAATGCTAGCAGCAGTGTAAACAAGCCAAACACGAGTGGTGTGGGGAGAACACTCGTTGTGGTGAGATAGCCTGGTCTCCAAAACCCATAGAGCATCATTACGGACAGTAGGATGTTCTCATCGATCGTTGGATATGCTGAAAACGCGGTGAGGTCGGCAATACTGTACGCCGACAGCGTCCCGTTGCCGCCGGTCAAATTTGTAACGACTGGGAGGATCCAGTAGCTGTTCAGAAGCACAAATCCTACACAGTAGAACCCGACCCGTTTCACGGTTGAGAGGTTTTGTTCAAGTTCCGAGTGGAAGCCGTGTACAACAGTGAATATCCCTCCAATGAACGCAAGTAGAACAGTTCCATGGGGGTCGAATACTGAGACTAGCGTTCCCCACAGTAAGGCACGATAGGGTTGCTCAACCTCTCCAGATAGATACTGATAGTACGCACGGATGGCGAGCGGTAATACGGCGTAACTCAGTAGTAGATACCAGTGACCGGCAAGAAACCGAGTGTATACGAATGGATTGACAGCATAGATTAGCCCCGTAGCAAACTTGCTAGTGTGTGTCTGTGCAGGAGTACTGTGGATGCCTGCAAGACCACTAATCACAATCACACTCATCAAGACGAGTTTCTCAAGGACGTCTAACGGAACAACTACCCCGAGTGTATCGAGGAGGAAGACAAAGGGGAACCGGCCATAGTATAGTGGCCCTTTGATCTCAATGAGGTGCTGGACGTGCGACATTCCGGGTGCCCAAACAAGGTCAAGCGACAGGATATACCCCGAACCAAACAGCGGTGCAAATACAAGAAGTGCAATTCCCGAGAAGACAAGTACACCACGAATATAGAGGCTCTGCGTTTGGTTCATATTTGCTATTCGAGATATTTCTCCTGCGAGCAGTTCGGGCAATCTCTCCTGTGAGTAGTTCGGGCTACTCCTCTCCGATGTGTATTCATTGGTTTTGCTCTCGCCGGAGATAGGTCAGCCCAGCCAGTATAGCAAGCCAACTGAAGCCCCAGATCCCGATCACGGGTAATCTAACTCCGTTCCCGGACCAAGTGATCTCTGCTGTCGTTGTATTCGTGAATGCGTTCGCCCAACCAAACGCACGGAGATGCGTTGCATTGGCTCCTGCTGTCCAAGCATCGTGGTAGGAAGTATATTTGACTGCGGTTTCCGTGTGATCCCACTCTCCAACGACCCAATAATCAACGACAGTCCCGTTTTCTGTTTCATACGTGGTGACTGTCGCATTCTCCGGGATTTGTGTCTCAATCGTCTCGTTAGGGAGGAGTACCCCAGCCCCTTGTCGATATGTATCGTTCAGCACTACAGTTCCAGGCAGGACGGACTCTGCATCAGTCACAACAATGTCGGGATTTAGCGAGGCACGTTCATCTGCTGGGAGGTTCACAGCCACCGTTTTTCCGACGTTTGTATCTGTTCGTTCTCCGTCAATAAGGACGCCTGGAATGTCCTCGGTATTCTGCTCGAAGCCAACTGCAGCCGGCACAGTCGTTGGCTTGACGGAGACCGAGTGAAGGTAGACTGTCTCGTTCTTCGGTCGAAGGCGCAACGATAGATAATCGCTCTTTGCAATCACTTGTACGGGGTGTTCTGAGATGGGGTATTCCCTTCGATCGATGAGATTTGAGTTATCTGCCCGTTTTTCTCCGTCATACCAGTAGAGAACAACCGACACATTACCAGTTGAATTTACAGCTACCTGGTATGCTTGCTTCGGATCTGTCTCGAATCCTTGAGCAACAGGGATGACGTTTCCGGTCGACGTCTCAAGTTTGAGTGTTCGCGTGTCGTTGTTAGAAACCACTGTTGCTTGGGTACCTGTCGACCGTGGGTTCGTCCACCAACTGGAGAGCCCTTGTTCGAAATTAGGGTTCGAAATTAGATTCGAGGCGTCACCGGCGTGCGTACTCGGCGTTTGTGGTGTGTATAACCTGTGTACTCCCTGTTTGATGACGCTTCCGGACTTTCGCTCAATACCGTTCACACGATACACCGTTAGATTCTCAGTCTCCATCACTCGCGTGTAGGCTGCTGAGTCGTCGAATCGACTGGCAAATTCGGTCGGATTTCCGAACAACCAGGGTGCACCGTGGCGTTCTTCCATTCGAATACGCCCTTCTGTTGCTGGATAGCGTTGTTGGGGGAGTTCGTCAACAACAATATACTGGACTCCAAGCGCCGAAAGGTGCGGGTAGAGGCGGTCACCAGCTCCGATCGATCTGAAAAATTGGCGAACGTACTCTCCGTTCGCTTTTCCAGTATTAAGACCACCACTTTTTATTCCGACATGATTTGGGTATGTGGCTCGCAGCCGAAGCTGTGTCGTATAGCTGTATGGTGCCCAAAGGACCTTTCCATCAAGTGAGTTTGCGACCGTATCATATTCTTCAGGAATCGCATAGCTATCATCATAGGTCCCATTCAGTCCTGCTGCGCCTGCCATGGGAGCGACATACGCAAACGAGCTACTGACGATGAGGACGACGAGTAGCACTTGTGGAAGCCGATTGAAGACTGTCTGCATTGGTTCGGTCACCTGAAAATCGAACAGTCCCAAAGACGGCACGCGTCGTGTGAGTGCTAGAAGATAGTGGAAGCCAGCAGCAAACAGCAACAAGACACAGAGTGAAACCGGGAAGAGAATCTTGGTCATGTTACGGAACGTCCATAGTGGTGGAAACAGCTCGAAGAGCGGGTAGGTGACTGTTGCATTCGTAAGTACCGCGAACGAGACAAACACACCAACGGTTGGGTAGAGAAACCGAAGTTCTGTCTTCGTAACTGCGAAGAGCGCAATACAGGGGATAATGAGACCAACAGCCGCCCATGAATCAGTATTGTATCCGTACGTGGTCAACGCGTATGAGCCGTGATTGCCGGCAAGGCGGAGTATCGATAGGACAGTAGCATCGGCGTAGTTCCAATCCAGATGGCTCGCAAACCCATTGGCTGTTGAGATACTTGCCCCACGAACGAAGAGATAGAATACGCCCGGAATCGAAAGCAGGATTCCAAGACCCCCAGATGCTACCAATCGGGAAACCGACTTTGGGTCCTTACGAACTGAATACAGGCGATTTAGCGCGAACGGAGCAAGGATCCAAAAGAGGGTCCATGGAATCACACCAAATAACCCGAATGCTGCTCCTGCTTTGAGCACAGGCCTGAGCGAATCTCGCTCTGTAATCCGGTATAGGTACTCAATGACAATTGGTCCGCCAACGTACGCAAGGAATTCTCCAGACCCTCCGTTTACCATCTCCGCTAGCGTTAGCGGGTTGAGAGCGTACACTCCTGCCGCAACAAAGAGTGCTGTTCCTTCTGGAACAAACCGGCGTCCAAGGAAGATGAAAGCAATGAACGCACCAACTGGGAGTGACAGAAACAGCAGGTTCTGCCCGAGTGGCCCAAGGAGTTGAGTAAACACACCAAAGTACATCTTGTGAATCGGGTACTGGTGTGCGAATCCCAACATCGTCTCATGCCACGTCCCGAAGAACTTCGCTAGTGCAATCCCTTTTGCGTGTGGTGGTAGGTCACCAATCGCATAGTATCGGCCGAGAATAATCCCCTGGAGGAGAATACTGTAGGCAACAAGAAATGCGATTCCTGCAAGAACTCTGTTACGCTGGTCATCGGTGATCTTGTGCTGAGAGAGACGAGTTAGGATTCTTTGCATGTGATGTGATTGAAATATTGTTGTTTCAGCCCGTTGAACGTGCTATATATATCCAAGTGCGGCGAGTTTGTCTTCTGTTGAGAGGGTTTCGTCATCTGTCGTGTCGTGGCGTTCCGATGCAGTCTGGTCCCGAGTGTACGTCCCTGAGTCGGTTGCTTCATACTCACACCACGGAACTCGCTTGAGTGGCCACACAGGTGCATAGATCGGATGACCGTACATGTGGAATTCTCCGAGTGCGTTGCCGTGATCAGCTGTGATGACCACTTTCCCATCGATATTGTTGATGAGTGTTTCGACACTCTCAAGGACATATTCGAGATTGTCTCGGTACCCCTCCCAGACTTCTTCACGACTGAGGTCTCCACGTTGAAGCCGTGTCCACACGTCTTCGAGATCACTAAATTCGATTCGCTCTCCCGTGTCAGGTCGTATGCCTTCACCCAGAGGTGATGGAACAAAGGGGTGATGTGGCTGCATATAGTGGACAATTAGTCGATCTGGCTGGCCTTCCCGGGCGACTGTAATTGCTCGATCAGTAAGTGGCCCTGGTGGAATCGTCTCAAGTTCTTCGTCCCACGCATATCTCCAGACTTCGTCAAACAGTTCGAACTCACTTGACTCAAGACAGGTCTCAGAATATGGGTTCCCAGTAATATATGCCGTCTGTTGCATTTCATCGATGTAGGACGATGTGAAATTCTTCTCCATCCACTCTGGAGAGCAACTCCCGAGAGAGTTGGTGACATCGAAATTGATAAAATCGTACTCGGATGCAACCTCTTCCATGAGGTCGGCTCGGCACGCATCAAGCACGATTAATACGTCCCACTCAGCATCGTAGATCGGCTCACCGTAGTTGTGAATGAGTCCGTAAAATCGCAGAATATGTGTGTAAAGCAGTCGAGTTGACTCCGAGAATCCGGATAAGCCTTCTTTCCTAATTGCTTTCACAGAACTCCGTGCCCAGAGTTTCACCCCCTCGACCACGTTACGAATTGCACCCATACTAATCCGGTCCCTGCTGCGCAGTTATAAAACAATCGAGGGGATTCTCAATTGTTGTATTGGAGGCAAAGTCAATGGGAACCTGTATCGGTTCGTGTGGACTACTTAGCCCCATAACTCGTAGCCCACCTTGACACCCCCAACACAGACTAACCCCGTGTTTGCGGCCAGTAACGTTTGGATGAGCGCAATTGGGTCTCCTCCGAGCACTATCATTGCAATGACCTCACTAATTGAGACGATTGAGAACAAGACTACGAATCGATAGTTGGACCGTGCCAGCTCGAAATTCAGAATGACCAATGCCAGACAGAATACGAATATTGCAACGGCGTACCATCGAACAAAGGGTGCAGCATTGGCGTATGCACCCCCATACAAAATCACAAGGATGTACTTTGGTATCAGGGCGTATACTGCGGTTACACTTCCGAGGAGTAGTACCGAATACCCCATCCCCCGTTTGAATAGCGACTGCATCTGTTTTTGGTCTGCAGTCTCATCAGAATCTATCCGAGCAATCGCAGGGAATAACGCAGCAGTCAAGCCGATCACAAGGAAGATAAGTGACTTACCGAGAACAGACGCTGCTGTATAGTAGCCCGCAGCGGTATCACTCGTAAGCCCTTGGACGAGTATCACGTCAACATTACCTGGAATGTTGAAACAGAGCCCTGCAAGCGTTGCTGGGACTAGATACCGGTATGCATGGTGGGTAGAGAGTTCTGACAGATCCCCCAACGCGGCGTTTCGGTCACGAATACGCTTCGTAGACCAGACTGCAGCGACGGCAACGCCAGCGAAGATACCAAGAAATGCACCTGCAATCCCGTAGCCCAGTAGTACTAACCCAGCACCGACCCCAAGCTTGAGAACCGCAGGAATCACCTGAAACCCAGCAAGATCTTTGAATTGACTCGTTCCCTCCATTAACCCAATATTGACCGGAAGAAGCAAAGAAAACGGAATCGAGAGGGCTACAATTATTATTGTGCTGAACTGCCCGATACCAAGCAACGCTGATAGTTCTTCAGTCGCGAGAACTACAATACTAGCAAGAACGATACCAATCCCGACAGCACGTATTGCGAACGACGAATGGAAGGCTAAGACACTCTGCTGAGCTTGGTTGAGTTTTGCCCCATGGCGACTTGAGGCAAACCGAATCCCGCGGCTGAATACTTGCAGAAGATACGTGAGTGCAAACAGAGCGCCGAATACGCCATATTCTTCAGGACCAAGTGCTCGACCCATGAACAGTTGAAACCCGTAGTTGATTCCTCCACTGAGGATGACTCCAATGGTGACGATACCCGCATCTCTCAGTAACGAGTCGACTTGCGACCCCAACCGAGTCAGAAAGGTTGAACGGAGAAAATCCATAGCGATGTAAGGCTAATCCGCGAGAACTGCAGACATCATTGCTGCGGTATCCTCAATTGTACATTCTTCGCCCGCTTTCCGGTTTTTCGATGCGAGTTCTTGTCGATACTCGATGTCCCCGTGCAATTTCTCAAACGCATGGCATAATTCGTGTGCATCACTTGGTGTGACAAATACTGCGTCTCCACCAGTATCGACAGTCGATGTTCGCATCCCCTCAACGTCGGCTGCAACAACAGGGACTCCGTAGGACTTAGCGAGTTGGAACACCCCGGAGACGCCAGTCATCGTATGATACGGCATCGTTGTGATGGTTGCATTCTTCCAGACACGTCGAAGATCGTTATCTGGAACATATCCGGTAAATCGAATACCGTCGAGATCCCCGTATCGTTGCTTGAGATCCTTTTGGTATTCCGGATACTCGGGGTGGGACCCACCAGCAATTACTAATTCGGAATCCGGAACTCGGCGGTGGAAACGCTCAAACGCGTTGACAGCAGTTTCAACGTCTTTCGTGGGGCCGAGATGGCCAAACAATAAGACCGTGAACGGCGAGTCTGTCTTCTCCGACTGGTTATCTGTCTCATGGCTTTGTCCTCCATCTGCTTTCATTGGTTGCTGGAAGGTGCCATGAGGAATGTACTCGGCGTCCGTGATCCCGTATTCAACCTCGACGAGTTCCAGATACTTCTCCGATGTGACAGTCACAACATCGCTAAGGAGCAACAGTCGA
Organism: Haloferax sp. KTX1; assembly: GCF_902410085.1. Classification (NCBI taxonomy): domain Archaea; kingdom Methanobacteriati; phylum Methanobacteriota; class Halobacteria; order Halobacteriales; family Haloferacaceae; genus Haloferax; species Haloferax sp. KTX1. The sequence continues at coordinate 171,080 of NZ_CABPRH010000006.1, forward strand.
GTTGCGATTTTCGCTCCCCACACGTGTAGCCGTCCCACATCGTCTGGGAGTTCCTCGTCTTCTACCACTTCGAAGAAATCGTGCATTGTGACGACGACTTTGGTTTCGAGAACCGTGCTGAGAAACGGTGGGATGAGAAGGCCAACAAACCGGTGGAGGTTCTGTGAACCAAAGTATGTCATATGGATGTTGAACTGTACTGCATCGTACGTCGGATCTGCAATTTCGCGAATAAGTGATACTGCAGCTGCCAATGAGTCCCGCCGCCAGCGAGGCACAACTTGATATGGGTACTCTCTATTAGTGTTCTCAGTTGTTCGAGAGACGACTGTTGGGACGACATCATCGCGACGATGATATGCATGTGCCAGTTTCTCTCCGTACTCTGCAAGCCCACCTCGCGTTGGGGGGTGTGCAGAGACAAGTGCGAGCGATTGCTTGTTCGTAGTTCCTTGTTCAGAAACTGTCCGTAGTGAACGCCGGACACGGAGTAATGCCCGAAGCATATCCGGGATATCGGTGTACAGCGTTACTTCGCTATCTCCAGGATCATTCCACTCAATTCCGACTTCCTCAATTGTGTATCCGTTTGCATTCGCATGTGCAAGGAATTCAGTATCGAACCCAAACCGGCGTTCACGGAGCGTGGGGTGAGTCTGTTCCCAGACTTGTGCATCAAACGCCTTCGCGCCACATTGAAAATCGGTCACCTGGACCTTCGTTGCCGCTTGTGCAAGCCTACTATAGATCTGTCCAAGCAGTTGCCGTAAGGCTGACTGAGAAGCTCTGCTATTTGACCCAATATCGCGAGAGCCGATCGCAACATGTGCATCGGTCGATTCAACAGTTGCGTAGAGCTTGTCAATGCTCTCGGTACTAATTGCCCCGTCTGCATCAATGAATCCGATAATATCTCCTGTTGTGCTTGTGAGACCTTCGTGGAGTGCTCCCCCCTTTCCGCGGCGTGATTGCGAGATTGAGAATTTAATATTTGGGTCGGAGATGCGATCAATGGCAGCCTGTGTTTCCGAATTCGGTTGGTCAATTGTGAGTATGACTTCGTCCCACCCCGAGACACGAAGCGAGTAGGCAAGAGATTCCCAAGTAGACGGATCTTCATTGTAAATCGGAAGAACGATACTCCGCGTCGTGCTGGATGAGTTTTCGGTCGCACGAGGCTGGCTTTGCTGACTAACCTGACCTGTCGTCCAACGACTGAGAACACGAGTTGGGAGAACGCGTGCAAGCAACTTCACGGGAAGTAAAACGATGAAGAAGCAGCCTACTGCGAGAGTCTGTATGAGTTGGAGCATGTCTTTGATTCTGTGAGTGAAGGATCCGTCCGTCGCGGACCCGGTTGTGTTACAAATCCTTTTGACAATACTGCTTATAAAACTGGCTATCATTCAGAATAATGATTCTCAGAAACGTCCCTTAGTCTCTCCCGAGAATGTCACCGCTCTATCTATAACGTCCTATAACAGGCGTTTAACCATCAAACTAGGGCGGTTAACGAATGGTGAATTTGATAGGGCCGACTGATAGTTCTCCGAATATCTGAATTCAGATCTGGTAATCCGAAGCTACTATATGTGAATGGTTGGACCTAGCACGCAGACATGTCTCTCACCGACAAGTTGTCTCAACTTCAGAACCACACACGGCTGCTGAGTGTCCTGCTCGCAGCGGTTGTCGTGGTCTCTGTGTTGAGTGTCGCATCACCAGCATCAGCTATTACAGGGACTCTCGACGGGGACAAGTCCTCGGTCCAGAGCGGTAATCAAGTGACTCTTACTGTCGATATCGACCTTGAATCGGGCGACAGTACGCCAATCAAAAATCACCTGATTGAGCTTGAGGGCCCCGATGGCAAACAACAATCCGTCCGCATTGATGCGAGCGGCGGCGTTGAATCTAAGCAACCGTCTTGGTTGAACTCCGTGACGCTTGTCTCAAACAACGCAGGCTACGGGTACGGTTCAAACACTGTTGGCTACGGCTCCGGATACAGCAAGGACTTCGGATACGGCTACGGCTACGGCTACGGTAGCGCTGATAGTGAACTCACCTACGAACTTGTCATTGACACCAGCAACTTTGATAACGGTCAGTGGACCGTACGCTTCGACACGGAAGCCACCGATGGTGAGTTCCTCCCGTTCGATGACAGTCAAACAACGTATACGTTTGACGTCAAAGAGCAGTCGACTAACAATAACAACAGCGACAACGACGATGATGACGACCGCAGCGGCGGCGGCGGTGGTGGTGGTGCTTCCCAAAGCAGCACAGCCTCCAACATAGCAACGTCTGAGCGGGCGACAGTTGAATCGACTGGAAGCGCAGAAGTTTCCGTCGAAGATTCTCCTGACGGACGGAGTATCTCAGTGAATATCAAGTCTGGATCGGCCGGTGAATCCGTCAAGTTGACTGTTAACAAGGAGACGGTTGAGGAGCAGGTCAAAACTTCTGGTGGTGCTGTCGAGAATATTAACGTCAACTTCGAGGAAGACTCTGACTTCGACATGGATGTGACCTATTCATCACCTGACGAACCAGAGATCGGTGATGAAGAGGTATCCACTTCGCCAACAGATGACGACGTGCTTGGATACATTAACGTCGACCACAGCGCACCTGATGACAACCTTGCGACGGTCGACTTCAACTTCCGTGTGAGTGAACAACAACTTGGCGACCGCTCACCAGAAGATATTGCACTCTACCGGTACCATGACGGTGAGTGGAATGCACTCGATACTAGCTTTACTGAGCAAGTTGGTGACTCCTACCGCTTCACAGCTGAGTCTCCTGGTCTCTCTGTGTTCGCGATCTCGAACAAGAGTACAACGACGACCGAATCGAACACACCTGAGACTACTACCGAGACGTCTACTGCGGCACCTACCGCGACGTCTACTGCGACACCTCAAGAGGAGGTAACGACAACGGATGAGAATCTAGAGACTGAAACGACGTCAACCGATGGCCCAGGATTCTCTGTAGTCCTCGCAGTTATTGCTCTCTTCGCAGTTGCGCTCGTTGGTCTTCGCCGTCAAGACTAACGCACAAACGACCTCTCGTTTTTATTGAGATGCGAGTTTGCAACAGCATCCGCGAAAATCTGTGGTAACCCTCTTCAATGTCAGATATAAACTATTTCAACAGAGCCAAGAATATGAGGCACGTGTGTGGACGGCGATGTCCCACACACGCAGAGCGAGTTTGTAGGCTCGAAAGACGCAGCACGTCTTTCGAACGTGACTGAGATGCTTCGCGTCTCATTCGCATCTCGCAGCATTAGAGATTCTGCGGACTCAGCGGATGTTGGTTTCCAAGACACCAGAACGCGCCGCATTCTGGGACACTCATCGTCCGTCTTCACGCAACCGGTTGTTCACTCAGGGAAATAACTTCGATTTTTGCTAAATTTGGCGTTGGGATCCTCACGAACGCCTGTACGCTCGACGAGTGTTCTCACCTCCGGGTAGCGATCCGGCAGACGACTCCGTTGGGTCGAAGTCGATGACTCGCTTTTCTTTGGGCATCGCCTCGACGCGAATTCCACGCCACTCACCGTCGACGCCAATGAGCGCTTCGGAGTACCCTGCATCCTCATTCCCCGGAATCGCATCTTGGACGAATCGCATCTGCGCGTAGTTTAGCCCGAACTCTTTGGCCCACGTTTCGTCCATGCCATCGAGATGGTGGAACTGCTTGACTGCACACTGGTCGAGGATCGCTTCGGACTCAGTATGTTGGAAGAACTCGTCGACGGTCTGTGTGACAAGTCGAATCGAGAGATCATGATGGCGGTGATGACGGAATACCGTCTCTAAGAACGCCAGACTTGCGGCGTCTTGCATGATGTACCGTGCTTCGTCGATGACGAACACGACTTCCTTGTCTGTCTCTTTGGCACGTTCGTACACCAAGGAGATGAGAAGCTGCATCGTCAGTGCCGTACTACTGCTGACGCTGCCTTCTTGTTGGGCTAAATCAAGGTAGACGACCTTCTCGTCGCGGATGTTGAACTCAGATTGTCGACCCAAGTTTGCATATCGGCCACCGTCTTCGAACAGACCAAGTTGTCCGAGAAGCCACGTCGCGTCCGCGCGGAGTTTGTGCGCCTCGGCGTCTGCCCGAACGACAAACTCGCTGGGTGATGCAACCATCTCCTCGAAGATGTCCATCATATCGCGGATGGTCGGACTCTGATTGCCGTGCGTGTCGATCTCGTCGGTGATCCCCTGGCGTTCGTACGCCTGTTGAAGTCCGAGTTCGAGTGTGGTTCGGCGGTCACCAAGCGAGATTCCACGCAGTGCGAAGTAGTTCGTAAGAAAGCTCATTGCGTCATCGAGTTTCTCGTTGAACGGACTCGCATCCTCACCCATCGCCCGCTGGACGTGCTCAGGCGTCTGGCGAATCTCTAAGGGATTCAACCCGAGTGTCCCGCCAACGGTGATGCGCTTGGCGTCCAAGGCTTCGGCGACGCCAGCCCAATTGTTGAGTGGTTCGAGGATGATGCCAATCCGGTCTGTGCTTTGTTCGATCGACCGGATGAAGTTCTGTTTCGAGCTAAACGACTTCCCAGAGCCGGTATCGCCGACGGTGAACATCGCATAGCCGTTATCGCGAGCGAATGGGTCGATCACCACTGGGCTGTGGGTATCTTTGTGAATCCCGAATTCGACGCCGCCCTCTTCGAGGATGGTCGCGTTGTGCGGTGATGCAAGGAGCGCGCCAACGGCCCCACCAAGCGCGATTGAGCTGCGACCAACGATGTTCTTTCCAATCGGTGCTGCAGATTGGAGTGCGAGGTCTTGTTTGCAAATCGCAGTTTTCGGTGTGAGACTGGCCGGCTCATCTCGAAGCGCGCTTTTGACGCGTTGGACGGCGTCGTTGAGTTTCTCGCGTGTGTCGGCACGCACAGTGACGAACACCGACTGGTCGAAGACACGAGTCCCACTTTCGACCGCATTGTACGTCGCCGCAGCTTGGTGTGCTCGCTGTTGGAGATACCCACTTCGAACGCTCTGTTCGAGGTCGGCGTCAACCTGGAGGTCATCGGCGATCTCTTGGAGTTCGCTTCGAGCACGCAGCTGGTTTTTTGGCCGTATATGGGCTGTGAGGTCGAACTCAACGTCTGTTAGCTGGAACAGATCACTGAGGTAGCCATCATTCGGGTAATCAGGGTAGTCAGTAATCATGAGTGTCGAGGTCCACTGTTCGCCCACACGGGCAGTTCGGGTCTCCCATTCGATGGCTGTGGGTGCAATCGTGGTTTTGTGTGACTCTGCGACGTCATCGAGGAGTTGCCCCTCAGTGTGTCCTGTTTGGATTGTGTCTTCGTCGAGGACGTCCGAGAACTCGACTTCGGGTACGTCGTCGGAAGAACGGGTTCTCCACACACCGATGGCTCCGAGCGCAATACCAAGCGCTCCAACAGCGTACACAGCAGCACCCTCGGGTGACGTTGGTTGTTGGAGCCACTCGAAAAGCTGGTGTGCGAGTTCGCTCGCCGTTTGGAAGGTGAGATTACGCATCGAACGCATCCTCTCGACGAGACCGTCCGATAATCGGGTGGTCGCGGATCACTCGTTGTGGGTTGTCGTAGTCGTGTTCGTGGCCGTTCCAAAACTCCATCGTCAGTATGAACAACTCGGCTGTACTCACTCGCCGAGCCGACCACCCCGACGCCTGTTGGATGAACCCCGAGTCGATGTTCGTGATTCGGGTCGCTAATCGCTCGAACATTCGGGCACGCTCTTCGGGCTTCGAGAGGTCTTCTCGGCGCGTGACGAATGGCGTGAATAGGAAGCCAATCCCAGGAAGTTCAGTCAACTTCTCTGCGGGTGTTCGCTCATCGTGGAAGCGGTCATAGACTTCCAGTGGCGAGACCTCGACGCCGATGAAAAAGCGAATCTGTTGTGTCCCGCGGGTTCGCATCGCCCGTGGGCGTCTCTCGCGGTACTCTTCGAGGAGTTCACGGAAGACAGGGTTTTGGGTGACGTCTTCATCCGAAAGCCGCTGTTCGATGTTTTCTGTGAGTTGTTCGACTGGAAACGACCGCGTCGTCGCGTGAAACGTTAGCTTCGAATCGAGTTCCGTGTTTGCGAACGCAGCGCCTGCTGCTTGGAGGCTCGCCCAGTCATCAGACATGGCGAAGTCCATATTCCCTGGGTTCACTTCGATGAATGCCTCCATCACACCGTCAGTACGCTGGATTGCACCCACGCCCGGCCACGCCCGCTCGATGTTGGTGAGTTCCTGTGTTCGTTCATCCGGTTTGAACGGTGTGTAGTTCGCAAGGCCACCCGCATTTCGGACGGCCTCTGCGGTGATGTCTGTGTCTGTTTCGATAGGCGCGCTAAACGTCTGCCGCGGTCGCAGTGCGAATCGAGACACGTCTGTGGCCCATGCCCACGCAGTGAGGTGGTCCGGTGCGACATAGACGACGGCGGCACCCATCCCAACACCCCCTGCGATGAGTGGGACTGCGAGTGAGTCGATTCCAGTGAGGCCGGCAATGAACAATCCGAGCAGTGGGAACACAATGAGGACGCCAACGTCCCCTTCTTCGATATTGAGCCCTGGGATGCGGCTTTCTTCTCCGAATTCGTCCATGAGGCGGCGTTCTGCAGCGTCTGAATCTGTCGACATGATGAATTAGCGATTGGTGTTGTGTGGGTCGTTTTCGGTACGGCGATACGCAGCAGTGGTGGGTGTGGTGGTAGTACTTTCAGCTCGGCTGGCAGCTTTCTGTGCGAGTACCTGCCCAGCAGCGGCTTTTGGCCCCCAGCGGGCGGCGGTCGTTGCGACACCAGACCCGCCGATGGCCGCGCCTGTGGCGACGCTTCCGGCGATGACTGCGCCTTTGCTTGCGGTTCCAATGGCCTTCGCAGTGAGTGGGGTGGCGTAAGCGAAGGTCTTCCACGTCAGATAGAGTGCGATGACAGGGAGTGAGACGGCAACGAGATACTGGAGAAAGGCGGTCGCGGGGTTGAATGTCCCACTGGCGAATAGGAGGTCATAGCCTTTGAACACGACCGCTGTGGGGAGTGGGAGGACGACTAACGGAACGAATCGTTTTGCGAAGCCAGTCGCGATGTCGGAGAGAATGGGGATGTTTCCATATCCGAGCGCGATGGCGATGGGCATCCCATAGACGTAGACGTACAGCAAGATCTCGCGGATGAAAAAGAGGGCTTGAATCGCCCACATCGAGATCCCCCCGAGTGCGGCGAGGAGGAGGCCTAAGATGGGGTTGGTGAGGGTCACCCCTAAGAACCCAACTAAGACTTCTGCCAATGTTTCAAGTGACGGGATCAAAGCAATCGTGAATCCATTCACGAGGTACAGAGAGACGACACCAACCCAGTACCACGAAATAATGAAAACTGCACCAGCCCATGCGTTTTTCATCGTTTTGCGGGCCTCGTACGTACTACCCATGTTGAAAATACGAATCACATGTCGAGCCTGCACACTTACCACGAGCAGCAACAGTGCGATGAGCATGATGTCGCCACCGACGAGGGCTTCCCTAATCTGAACCCAAGGGCTGTTGGAGGGAGTACCAAAGACAAAAGTCTCACTCGTCTCAGGAGTTGGCGTACCAAACAACTCCGTAGAGAGTGTATCGTAACCAGTTTGAATACCTTCGGAGAATGAGTCGGTGAGCCAGCCAAGAACGTCCTTGAAACCCTCTAAAACGACATCTATTAGATCAACCATCATTAGGCCCTGTTGATCATTATGTCGCAGTCACTCACTGTGTCCGAACCTGAGTATTCAATATCGAATTCCTGCCACAGTTCCCTATCGGAAACACCCGTTCCAACGAAGACAGTGAATTCTCCTGTGCTCTTTTCTACGCTACAACCCATACCATCGTCACCAAACTGTTCACTGAACGGTAGAGAGCTGCTGTACAGATCTCTGCTTTCGCCGGGTGGGGTGATTATTTCCTCAGCATCATGCAGACCGCGATTTCTAGGTTTCTCAATTGGGTTAGGAACATCTCCAGAGAATCGAAGTGAGAGGATCGCCTCAGGCCCAGTACCGAGGTTCCGAACTTCGACATACACTTCGCTATTTCTCGTTCGATTAGTCTCACTCTCCCCGTAGATCTCATCCCACGGCTTGTCTGGGTTGTTCCTAAAGAGACCGACGTCAACGATTTCGAGTTGCGGTCGGATCTCCAACCTCGTCTCGGCTACTGTCTCGTCGCCGTGAACGGCGAGCACTCGATAGTCACCGGGATCGTACGCAGTCCCAATCTCGAATGGGACCTGCTGAACGCCGGTCGCGACCTCGCGCGTCCCGAATAGCTCTCCATTCGGCTGGATGAGGTTGAGCTGTTCGACAGCACTCTCAGAGCCGAGTCTGACGACAAGCGTGGTTCCCTCCACAGCGACCTGACGCAAGATTCCTTGGTCGTCGGAGTCGCCATTCGTGCTGGTCGTTTCGTTACTGGAGTCACTGCCGGTGAGACAGCCAGCAATGCCAGCGAGTGAGAGCCCTGCAGTTGTTCGGAGAACGGTACGTCGATCGAACTGTGATTGATCGTGTGTCATGGATATCGTTCAGAATCATCGCGTGGCCCGAAAAATCGGAGAACCTGCTTGCCAGCATAGAACGTCACAACGAAGGGGATGAACTGCCAGCCGACCTCGATCAGTAACCCAATCCACCCATTGAGCGTTCCGAGTGGATGCCACCGGACAGTCGCCGTGTCGGAAACATAGGCTGGGTTTGCGACAAGCCACGTTCCCGGATGATAGCGTGCGGTGTAGACTCCTGGTTGGTCGATACTCACGACTGCGACGCCGGACTCGTTCGTCCGAACACGCTGGTCAGCAATGGTGATGTAGCCCCCACCAGACTCACCGTTGAGCGAGACTTGGCGTTCGTCGGCCGTGAGGTCGATCGGTGTGCCAGTCTCGGTATCTTGAAGTTCAATGTGAACGGTCGCCTGCTCGTTCGTCTGTGTGACCACGTCGGCGGTGAGTCGACTCTCGCGAAGTTCACGATCCGGACCACGGCCAACAGATGACGTGATGGGTGTTGCGTTGCTGTCGCGGACGATGCCAGTCACACGGAGGGCGTCGCGGTCAAGTTCCGCTGTGCGGACTGCAAGCCCGTAGGTGGGTGTATACGCCCGGTCGACGACTTCGACAGCCACCGTGTCTGGGAGTGTCGAGTGTGGCGACGTTCGTTCGCGTCCCCACGAGTCGATTATGGTCGGCCCATCACGAATTGGGTCAGCTCGTGGCCCGATGCGTGATGGGTAGGCATGGACGTACACCGGGTGTGCTTCGGAATGGATCTCAGTCTCGTCTGTGGCCGTCGCTTGGGTGAGCCGATCCCAGCGTGGGTCACGAGCTGTGTAGAACCGCCAGACTCCACGAACGCGTGCGTCGCCATCTTCGGTGAGTGTGTAGCCCTGCCACGGCCTCGATTGGAAGATTGCAATGCCGGTGTCACCATTGGGATACGCCGCGTCGTAGGCGTATGCATGAAGATTGTACACCTCGACATCGAGTGAATCAGCGACGGTGATCGTCTCAGTCCGATAGGCGACCTCTGTCTGGGTTCGGTTCCCAACAGAGACTGTCGTCGTCTTCTCCAGTCGGACGTCGATGTCGGCTTCGAGTGTGAGTGTTGTGCTCCATGTCTCGTCGAGATGGTACGCAAGGAGTGGCGTGTGCGTCCCCGTCGATCGCGAAATGACGTCACCATCCGACTTCAGGCGAACCTCTGAGATTTCGTCGTCGACGAGAGACCACGTCACAGACGATCGATTGGAGTGGTGGCCAGCAGGAATCCGAACACGGTAATCCACAAATCCGCGAACGCTTCCGTTGGGTGCGACGTACAGCGGTGTCTCACCTGCTTCGAGATGACCGCGTGTCGATGGATGGACACCGAAGAACGTCGCGTGTGCATCGTCGATGAAACGTCCACTTGTGAGAGACGCGTGGTCCGGATACACCGATGTCTGTGTACTGCCTGCGCTCAGGTCACCGAAGTCATTTCGTGTCCACGTTGCTGCGGTCGCCGGTGGGCGTGTGAACGTGATGTCTGTCCCATTGGCGAGTTGCTGGATGGGGGTTCGGCTTTCGCCGTAGCGTTGGCGATACACCGTTTCGTTCACGTACTCGTCTGCGTCACGAGACCACAGTGTTGCCGTCTCGTTTTCGGTCAAGCCATTGGATTCCGTCTCCGGGTGTGGCGTTGCTGTGACGAGCCCGGCGAGACCGAGACCACTCGTGAGAAGGAGGCAAACGAAGACGACAGGCCACACGGAAGTGCGCATACGGGAAGGCAATGTGATGTGAGTCTCTCGACCAGCCTACCAGGGCGCGAGATCAACACACTGCGCAAGTGGCAGTCCCATCAACGACCCCGCAACGGTGTAGAGGGGGCCGAGTACGAGCAGGGTGACTGCAGACTTCAGGGCTGCACGCATATGCTCTTTCAGTTTGGCTTTCTGCTCGTGATTCGTCGTAAACATCTGAAAGAGCGAATCTCCTTGCCAGACAACGATGAGACCGATCAGCCCGAGCGCCGTGGTTAATTGGAAGAAGCCTTCGAGCATCTGCGGCAGTTTGCTTGTACTGCAGATGACTCCATCTTGGGCTGCAACAGGCTGTGTGAGGACGACGAGTCCAAAGAGGGCAGTTATCGCGAGGATACGGCCGGACGGAACAACTCGAACTGAATCGTGAGCTGAAGTGACTACTGTATTGGTTGGGCTGTCTTTTTCGTTCGACATGTGGGTTGCTTGTGAATTGCGTCCCGTTGGAGACAATTCCTACACTTTCAACTTTCAGGCGATAATTAAGTTCTTTTGGTTGTAGAATGTGTGGAATTGGTGCTAATATCTGTGAAATATCTAGATTTCAATGGTAATTCATTATCTCATGACTGTCTTGTCTACGAGGAGTTCACTGCAGATTTCAACACAAGATCGTACCACGAACGGGCCTGCTGTTTGTGCGTGAGTGGCCGAGCGTGCGTTCACTGCTACTCAGTGTGGTCGGTCCCCTGCCAGTACTGTCGCTGCATTGCTCACTCGGTGTGCGGTGTGTCTTCTTTCGAGAACGAGAGACGAACAGAGCGGTTCGGGTTAACTCCTCAGTTATCGATTGGTTCCCAACAGAGCCGACCTACAGTATGCTATCGCAATTACAAATATATATTTGCACCCACAAACTAATATGAGTGCACCCTGTCTCTATGCGTAATGACTGAGGATACATCGTCTCCGCCGGACATGAATCTGGCTGGTGAATGGGACACAGCCGTTGAGGGTCGGACGGTCAAAGATCGTGTGTATGAAGCAGCAACGACGCTCACGTCGCCGACCACTGTTTCGGATGTCGCAGCGCGTGCTGACTGTACAAAAGAAGGCGCACGTCCTCATCTTGAGTGGTTCGTTGACGTCGGAGTGCTCGAAAAAGTTGCCGACAATCCTGCGCTCTTCGTTCGCAATGAGGCCTACTTTGAGTTCCGTCGTATCACGGAACTGACCCGGGAGCTCAAGACACCAGAAGCGGCCGAGGAAGCAATCGACGAGTACCGAGCCCGAGAACAGGAGCTCTCGAGTTACTTTGAGGAATCCTCGCCTGAGGCAGTTGTCCTTTCCGAGACGACGTACGACGATCTCGATGAGGCGTACGATAGACTGAGTGAATGGCGAACTGTCACTCGCCGCCTTCGTGAACTCCGAGAAGCCAAATTCCGTCTCGAATCAAATGTCAGTGGAAGTCCTGCCTCCTCGTTCCCCTAACCTCGATGGGACGCACAGATGACCTCAATGAAGAACGGATGCGAATCCTCGGTGGCCGCCTCGCAGACCTCTCGGTAATCGAGACCGTCCAGTACTTCCCATCTGGAAAGGAAGACCGTGTTGTTGCCACTCTTCGGTCGAATTACTACCCCAACGTCGTGGATACTGCGACTCTCGAGATCCGCCTTCGACTGAATGGAGAGTTCAACATTCAGTATGTTGAGGAATGGGCTGGTGAACGCTGGTCGTGTCGATGGGACCGCCACCCAAATACGCACAACACACGCAACCACTACCACGTGCCACCCCAGCCACGAGAAGAGCGTGCGATTGATGCAGTGTATCCAGATGATCCGAATGACGTGCTTCGGATGGTTCTCGAGAGTATCGAGAAGCGAATCAACGATATCTGGGCGACAACAGATCCGGTTTTTCCGTCGGAATACGAATTCGAGCAGGAGGACGGCGCAGACTATCTTGTCGGCAATTGACTAATTGATTGGTCTTCAAGACGGAACCCCGCAACTTCAGATTGAATGTCGGCGCCCCGGCGGAATAGTCTCGATGAGTTGAATTGGCCACTTCCCTTCTCCACGATATGATGACCAACGAACTCGACTCCTTGCTCGAGTGGTTCGAGTTGAAGGACGAACTTCGGACGGGATGGGTGCTTCGGAATATCGACTCGCCTGAATCGGTCGCAGCCCACACGTGGGGAACAGCGTCGCTTTGTCTGCTCTATGCCGACCAGGAAGACGTTGACTGTCAGAAAGCAGTGACGATGGCACTCATTCACGACCTCGGCGAAGCTCGAACGGGTGATATCGCAACCCGCGCGGAGGACGGACGCCAGACCACCCCCACGTCCGAAAAGGAGTCGGCTGAACGGAGCGCAGTAACCGATCTCGTCGGACCTTTCAACGATACCGAACTGCTGTCGCTTTGGGAAGAGTACGAAGCTCGTGACACCCCGACAGCACAGTTCGTCAAAGACATGGATCTGATCGATAATTGCCTCCAAGCGCTCAAGTACGAGCGCCAAGGTCGGTACGACGAGACCGAGGCGAACGACCACTTTGCCGAGTTCGAGAACCTGGACGAGTTCTTTGCTACCGCCGCGCCTCGTTTCCAGACAGAAGTCGGCCAGGACCTGTTCGAGCAAATTAAATCGCAGTACGAACGAGAACTCGGGCGACCCTGCCAGCTCTGAATACATCTTTCAGTCGCAACTCCCCTGGTCGGTGTAACTCCTGTATTGACTACGACTGGGTCAGAATGTGTCACTTTCTGAGGATTTCAACAGAGCCCTTTCGACAGATTCTCACATCGGTCCGTACTGACTGCCTTCCGCCCGAAGCGCTCATCAGTATGAATATGATACGAATATGTATGAGTAAGGGTGAACGCCGGAAAGTCGGGGAGCGGGGCCAGGTAACGATCCCCAAAGAGCTCCGCGAACGCTTCGGAATAAAGGGAGGAGATGACGTCGTGATCCACGAAGAGGCGGGGAAGCTCGTTATCGAGCGGTCAATCACTCGTGAAGAGTTGGCCGCGGGGTACCGCCAGCGTGCCCAACGGACCCGCGAACTTACTAACGAACTGGAGGGTGTCTCGACGGAGGCTGATGAACACCTGGGCGATGCCCCAGAGTGGTAGCGAATGGCCACGTCTGTCCGTCGAGGAGACGTCGTTATTGTTGAACTCAATCCGACGCAGGGATCCGAACAACGGGGAACGCGTCCGTGTCTCGTCGTGCAGAATAACGTCGGGAATGCAAACGCACCGACAACGATCGTTGTTCCGTTCACGACCTCATTCGGAGAGCAGCTCTACCCGCTCGAAGTGCTCGTCCCAGCCGAAGAGTGTGCGCTTCGGGAGGATTCTGTCGCGCTCTGTAGCCAGGTTCGAACCGTCTCCGTAGAGCACCACATCACCGAGAACATCGGCTCGATTCCGCAAGAGCGGATGGACGAGGTCGATACCGCACTCGAATACAGTCTCGGCCTCACCGAGGTCTGAGAGGGATTGGCGAACGTTCTCGTGTTCTCAGTCGTCTCAAAGGCAACAAGGGACTCATCGAGCGCCCTGAGTACGCCGCGTTATTGCGTGAAGTCGGGCAGGTCGCGGTTCTCGAACTCATCGTCGGTGAGGCCAAGTTCTTCGAGGTCATCGTCGGTGAGGGGTTCACCACCTCCCTCGTGGAGAACAAGAACCTCCGCAAGTTGCGAGAGTGCTTCCGCCCGGGTGTCGCCACCACGTGCGAGATCGGTCTCGGTATCGTAGGCGGTGATGCTCCCATCATCTTCGCGGACGAACTCAACTCCGTTGGGCTCACCGTTCCGGGTCGCACTTGCCATACTGAACTCGAATCGATCTCAGACGATAAGCGTTCGGACGGTGAAAAGTCCCGTGCAGACCCTTCCTCAATCCCGTTCCCAGGGGGCAGGCGTGAATGTCTAACTTTCGAGAGCAGCAACGATATCCGAGAGATCGAAGAGGCGGAGGTCATCACGCTCGGCTGCGGCTTCCTCGACGGAGCGTTTGAACCCAGAACGGCTGAACAAGGCGAATTCATACGTCGGCTTACCACCCCCCGTGGGTGTCCAATCGATGTGCTCCACGTCGTCTTCGAGATCCGCGAGCACGTCGTAGCCGAGGGGAGCGTTGGTGAATTTCGCTTCGCCAGCGATCAGCGTTGATTCGTCGGTTGGTGCAACGACATCTATCTCCTGGCCCTTGTACCACCACTGACTTGGCATCTGTGTGAGCTGGTAGTCTGGATAGTTTAAACTATAATAGTTCAAACTATAATAGTTCAAACTCTAACTCTACGGGTCAATCACGAAGGCAGAACCCCACGACGGGAGGGTTCTTCGCCCACCGTGTTCGAATTGAATTCACCGCTTGAGACTCGGTTTGATTGGCGTCTGCGTCGATATTGAGTGGTCGACGCTTCTCGGCAGATTTCATTTCGACGACGGTGTTGGGCTTTCCAGTCAGCCGTTCGGCTTTCACAGTCCACCGATACAACGAATACTCGAGTCAGTAGTCGGTCGTGGACTCGGCGTCTCGGTTGTGGTCACGGGGATACCGTATTCAAATGTGGGAACCCACACCCTCGTACCGAGTGACAGACTGGTGAGTGACGGCGTTGTGACGCCCGCAGTCACAGAACTGCACACACAACTCGTGCCAACGAGGACCGTCTCGCTGGCCATGCAAGAACGACTGTGACTGCAGTCGTGTGGAGGCCCTCACACCGTCGAGCGTTCGAGGATATCGAAGACGTCGACTGCTTTGTACTCCTGGTTGCGCTGTTTTCCGGTTGCTTCGACGATGAGACCGTCTGCTTCCAGCTCCTCGATTGCATTGTACGCCGTCTGTCGGCTGACGTCAAAGCGTGATTCGACCTCGTTCGCGGTGAAGTACGGGAGGTCGAACAGACTCCGGGCGAGTTTGTGGCTCGTTTTCGAGTGCGGATAACGCGTCTCGTAGTCCCGTCGAAGCTCGATGAGTTCGAACGTCCGCTCGTAGGAGTCTCTCGCCTGGGCTTCGATTCCGTCCAGGAAGAACAGAATCCAGTCACGCCAGTTCCCCTCCTCGCTGACTGCGCGCATCTTCTCGACGTACGCCTGTTTGTTCCGATTGAAGTGGGCACTCGGGTAGAGACAGGGGTCCGAGAGATACCCCGTGTCGTGCAGTTGGAGGACGATGAGGATCCGTCCGAGTCTTCCGTTCCCATCAGAACAGGGGTGAATCGTCTCGAACTGGTAGTGTGCGATAGCGAGGTCGATGAGGGGGTGGTGCTGGCCTCCCATCTGGATGTAGGCTTCGAGCGAGTCCATCAGCTCAGGCACGTTGCCGTGCGGCGGTGGAACAAACGGTGGCTGGCTGCCACGTGGTGACGGGATGTGGACGTCGCTTTCCCGCCAGTCGCCGACGACGTCTCCTTCGTTCCGAACGCCTTCGAGGAGTGTCTCGTGGAGCGACTGCAGCAGACTGAGCGTAATCGATTCGCCATCTCTCATCGCGTCGAATCCCTCGTTGAGTGCTCGTTCGGCGTTGAGTACCTCTTGGAGGTCGCGACTGACGTCGACTGTCTCCTGGGACCGACTGCGCGTGTGATACGCGTACACCTCGTCGACATCGACATCTGCGCCCTCGATTTCGGCTGTTTCGACTGCCTCGAGTCGGAGCAGTGAGGTGTACAGAACCGGGGAGAAGTCGACGGTGGGGCTGATGCCATCGATACGTCCGAGTTGGAACATCGCATCTGCAACGGACGATGCAAGCTCGTCGTCCATCTCGATTTTCGACGACAGCGGTAACTTGTCCGGAATGTAGTAGGGGTTCGGATGGGACTCGAGATAGCGACCGGGTGCGTCTGGTGGAAGGTTTCGCGTCCTCATTTTGAGTAAGACAGAGTCTGTGGTACCTTAATCATATCTGTATTAACTTGATTTTGGATAGTGAATCGAGTATGTCTCTTCAGTCAAAATTGAGTCGTCGTTCTGGAGTATGTGGGTGCGTCGGAATTGTTGCTCACGTGTGAGCCATCAGTTTCGACAGACGAGATGTGTCTGTCTCAGCAAAACACGTGCAAACCGGTGAGTGGGTGGAAGAGACACACCTCACCCGAAGATGACCGCGAGAAGGGCAGCAACTGCAAGAATCCCGAGCCCGACCCACAGCATCGATTTCACCGTCGATGTGAGAAGCGACGACCCACCGTCGTCCGTTCCACCGGCACCGTCAACGTAGCCCATCGCCTCGAGGGCGTCGGAACCGGTGTTCGACGAGCTGGCGTCTCGCTGGCCCTGCGACGCGTCTTGGTCGACAGTCTCTCTGCCGACTGCACTGCCGAATCCGGGTCCTGACGGGTCTTCTTGGACCATATGCTCACCAATTGGCGCTGTGACACTAAGGGTGGTGGCTAGAGCATCGAGCGCGCGAGTCGGCCTGTGTTCCCGTCCGCGACCGATGAATTGCCAAGCGAGTCCGAAACCGCATTCATGAAGTTTGTTAACAATCGTTAACCACCGCTGGCACCTAGTGAGATGCCAGTATGACCGCCGACGAAGCGTCGGAATACGGACCGACACCGGAGCAGGCGTTTGCCGTTCTCGGCCACGAGACGCGACTCGCCATCCTGTTTGCGCTCTGGGAACACCGGCGTCTCGACGAACACGTTCCGCAGCACCCGATGACGTTCTCAGCGTTACGGAAGACCCTCGGGATGCGGGACGGCTCGCAGTTCAACTACCACCTCAAGCCCCTCCTCGGTCGGTTCGTCCACCACGTCGCAGACGGGTACGTGCTCCGACGGGAGGGCGAGCGTGTGGTCAGCGCCATCCTCGCCGGCGCGTTCACCGACGAACTCGTATTCGACGCCGTCCCGAACGACAAGCCGTGTGAACTCTGTGGCGGCCAAACCGTCTTCGAGTGCAACACGGAGTTGACCCGTGGGTACTTCGCGATTAGGTGTACCGAGTGCGACGGAGCGTTCGGTGGCACCGGCTTCGATGGGACGTTGAGCCTGACCGAATCGCTCTCGCCGGTCGGGACTCGCAGTCGAGACCCCGCGGAGTTCTACCGAGCGCTCGACGTCATGGTGAAACACCAGATTATGTCCGCAATCGAAGGCGTCTGTCCCGACTGTACCGGAACCACGAGCGCGACGCCCCACGTCTGTCGGGACCACCACGTGGAGCCGGGCCACCGCTGTGTATCGTGTGACACCATCTTCGAGGTCCAGTACGACATCGTCTGTGACGTCTGCCACCAGCGATTCAGTATTCCGAGCAACCGCTGTTTGCTCACTGAGCCCCGAGTGCTCGTCTTCCTCGAAGCCCACGACTACGACCCCTGGTACGACTGGCTGTTGATCGAACTGGAATTAGTCCACCGCCAGACCGTTCTCTCGGAGACCCCGTTCGAACTGGAGATGGTCCTCGAAGCCGACGGGGACCGACTGGTCGCAACCCTGGACGAACGGGGAGCGGTCACAACCCTCTGTAGATGCTCTCGAGAGCAGTCATGACAGGAGACTCAGGCTACTGAATTCCAGTCCGATCCTGGATAGAAATATAATTCAGCTTACATATATGCCCTGAGCGGCCGTCAGTACGCACGAGGAGACATGACCAGATTCGAACTGGGTGGCGGAAGCGAGCATGAACAGCCCGACGGTGTGTTGCGCCGGACCGTGTTGAAAGCCAGCGCCGCGACCGTCGCCGCGCTCGGCATGAGCGTTCCCGTTGCCGCCGACCCGATAGATCACAACGGCGAATCGAAAGCTGACCGCGACGTCGACAGCCCCGCGGGCTTCACCGTCGACCTCCTCGCAGGGCACGCCACGTTCCCTGACGAGGTTGCCGCGACGTTCCGGCTGAAATACGAGGATGGAGACAGAACCATCGTCTCCAATTTGCCACGGGACGCGTCGACGACCATCTTCGCGAAGGTGACGTGGCAACCCGAGGGTACCTCGGGCTGGTACACCCACCCCGGGCCGGTCATCGTCAGCGTCGTCGAAGGCGAACTCGAACTCATCAACGAGCGCGACTGCATCACCCGGACCTACTCGGCGGGTGAAGCCTTCATCGACCCCGGGCAGGGAAACATCCACATCGCGTCGAATCCGAGCCAGCGCGACATCGCCGTCGCCTACGCGACGTTCCTCGGCGTGCCAGCCGGCGCGCCGGCGACGGTGCTGGTGCCTCCGGTGGCCTGTGAGTAGACGCTGGGTCCTGCGTATCCAGCGTCGGGTGTTTGAGTCACGCTCGGCGGGCATTGCGAACTCGGCCGGGCGCCGTGCTGTGTCGTGTGGGGTCGGGAACTGGCGTGCGGTGGCGGCCCGTTAGCGGGGACGCCGTGGAGCACGGTTCGTTACGCTGCTGATTGGTTGTCCGCACCCACGTCCTCGGGTGCCTGCTGGAGCCACGCGTCGAAGTGGACGTTCGATTGGCCCGCGCTGTTCGGGTCTTCGGAGACGGCTGCACCGCTGCCGTTCGCGAGTGTCCCCGTTTCCGGGTCCGCGAACGGTGCGTCCACGTCCGCGGCGCTCGATGGGCCGTCGCTCGCGCCCCAGTAGTTCGACGTCGCATTCACCACGTCGGCATTCTGATTCAACACGCCGTACGCGGTGTTGTTGGCGATGCGGTTGTCGTGGACGGCGACGAATGCAGCGCCCTCGGCCGTGGGCGAACAGACTGCCGACGCCCGAAGGGTGATGCCGTGTTCGTTGTGCCGGATATCGTTGCCCTCGACGACGAGGTTGCGGTCGAGCGCCCTGACGAAGATGCCGTCCGTGTTGTTCATGATGTCGTTCCCGCGAATGTCGTTCGCGCGGTCATCAGTCGAGTCGACGAAGGAGACCTCGACGCCGATTGCGTTGTCTGCAAGCGTGTTCCCCTCGATGGTGTTGTTGTACGAGTTCGACCGAAGCGACACGCCGACGTCAGTGTCGGTAATCGTGTTGGCTGTGATCGTGTTGTCCGTCGCGAGTTGGCTCATGACGACTCCGGTTTCCGCCCCGGAAATCGTGTTGTTCCGGACGGTGTTCGACCCGGCGTTTCGGAGGGCGATGCTCCCGCGTGGCCCCGTACCGGGGTTGGTGAGGACGTTGTCTTCGATGGTCACGGCCGACGCGAACGAGACGGTGATGTCGCTGTGGGTGAGCGTGTTATTCGCGACGCGCGTCTGGGTCGGGACGCCGCGGGCCAGCCCGACCGCAATCGAGCCGTTCACGACCTCGTTGTCGACGAGGTGGGTGTTCGTGACGTCATCGGACGCGTGTTCGACGGTGATCGCCCCGTTGACGATACGGTTCGATGCGACGACGTTGTCGGAACTGCCGTCGTTCACCGCGGGATCCGAGGTGCGGACCTGAATCGCGTCTCCCGACTCGGCGGTCGCGACTACGTCGTTCCCGCTGACGATGGCGTCGTTGACGGTATCGAGGCGGATACCAACCGTCTCGTAGGTCGTGATCGCGTTATCGACGACTTCGATTCGGTTCGACCCCGCTGTGCGGACCGCGCTCTCGACGTGCTCGAAGGTCGAGTTCCTGACCATCGCTCCGTCTGAAGCGGTCTCGTATCCCGGCCGGGTGTCGAGCGAGCCAACCTGGACGCCGATAGCTGTCTCGGTCACCGTGAGGTCAGTCGCCGTCGCGTTCGGCGCGAAGACGAAGTTGAGGCCGGTCCCCCACGAGTCGACGGTGAGGTCGCGGACGGTGACGTTCGCGTGGCCGTCTGCAGTCCGGTTTTCGGTCTGGTTCGCGTTGACCGCGACGCCGTCACCGTCGCCGGTCAGGGTGTGACCGTTCCCGTCGACGACGACAGCACTCGATTCGATGTCGAGACAGGGACTGGCGGTGGCGTTCGTGATGTCGGTCCCGAGCGTGTAGACACCGGGGTCGGTGATGGTGGTACACTCGGTGATCGACTGTGAGTGAGATGTCTGTGCCGTACCAATTGTGGGAGCCGCCGTCGACGCCACTACGAGGGCCGTCACGACGGCGACTGTCGTAAGTAATCGTCGCATCCGCGTGGGTGTGGTCGGTGTTACCGCATTATTATCAGTCGGCTAAGGTCTGCAATTGGGGGTTTCGCGTGGTGATGCGGGGGTTTGCGTGCATGGATACTCGTTCGGTGGGAGACGCCTGTATTCGGCACGGTGTCACTCGGTGCGAGGTGTGGGGGTCAGTCGGCCTAGACAGTATGCGTGAACTCGTCGACGCTGGTGCTGATTTTGTTGGTGCGGTGCTGCAGACAGGCCGCGGCTCGGTCCAGACGATAGAAAAATTCACACTCAGTAGACATGATCGGGGACTATGAACCGTCGTGCCTTCCTTGGAACTGCTTCTGCAGTCGGGATATCATCTCTTTCCGGGTGTAGCACCCTCGAAACGGTCGAAGAACCGTTCGTCACATACCAACTCGACGGTATCTTCACAGACAACGCGGTCGACGAAGCAATCGAGTTCACAGTGGAGATACTGGATGGAACGGACCCGATATACGACACACCCGTTACACTCAGTGCGCTCGACGCTGACGACGGCGACTCCTCTACGGTGCTTGAAGAACCCTGGATGGATGAGAACGCACGGTACGGGATTCGAGTCACATCGACAGCCGGTGAACAGGTGGCGCTGACGCTATCTGACGTGTTAACCCACAGAACAAGGGCAGTTCATGACAAGCCCTACATCGAATACACAGTCACCTACACCGGGTTTTTCAGGCTCTCTGTGAATTTTCACGACGAACCCCGAACCTGACACCGGTAGCGAGAGGGAATCAGGAACTCCGCTCAATGCAGCCGACGCCAGGTCATCCTGTCGGCGTCCACTTTTCAATCGCAACAAGGGACTCATCGAGCGCCCCGAGTACGTCGCGAGTGCTTGGTTCGCTCCCCCAGGAGTACCGAGACGTCGTGGTATTGAGGCCGACTTTTGCAGCAACGACGAGTGTTGGGGCTGGCTCGCTCTCGCTGTATCCCTGCGTGTCGAACACGTCGTTGAACGCGTCGCTCCGGGCCCACGAAAGCCACGTTGTTTCGGCGTTCTCCCCGAGGAGTGCCAGCACTCGGTCGTCGGTCAGCCACTCGAGCGCCTGCGTGGCGTCGGTGTCCGTGTCGTCGGGGAGGACGAGCAGGTCGGCGTTGTGCGGTGCGCTCACCGTCTCGATGTCTGGGGGTATCGAGAGGTCCAGTTCATCGGCGACGTAGACCGGCGTCACGTCGAGCCGCTCGTAGGTTGGCTTCTCAGTGTCTGAATCGTCCGTTTGGAGGGCCGAACACCCAGCGAGCGAACTGCAGGCGGCGACGCCGCACGCACGAAGGGCGGTCCGGCGGGTGTACTGTCGCATGGAAACGGGTTCGCGGGTGGGCCTGAAAATGTGTTGGTTGATTAACTAGATTCGGTTGGTTCCCACAGGTTCCCGTGGTCGTCTCCCGGCTCGTGAATGGACACGCACGCGATAGGTTCTTGTCACTTGGCGAAAGCCATCTCGTATGGACGGCAAACGAGTCCTCGTTACTGGCGGTGCCGGATTCATCGGCTCGAACCTCGCGAATCATCTTGCGGAGGATAACGACGTCATCGCAATCGACGACCTCTATCTCGGAACGCCCGAGAACCTGAATGACGACGTGGAGTTCCACGACATGACGGTCCTCGACGACGACCTCCCGACCGAGGGCGTCGACGTGGTGTTCCATCTGGCGGCGCTGTCGTCGTACAAGATGCACGAGGAGAACCCGACGAAGGGTGCCCGTGTCAACATCGAAGGCTTCGTCAACACGGTCGAACAGGCCCGGAAAGACGGCTGCGACACGGTCGTGTACGCGACCACGTCGTCGATCTATGGCTCGCGGACGGAACCGTCGCCCGAGGATATGCCGGTCGAATCGCGGACGGGATACGAAGCATCGAAGCTCGGCCGTGAGCGCTACGCAGAGTACTTCCACCATCACTACGATATGCAACTGGCTGGGATGCGCTTTTTCTCGGTGTACCAGGGCTTCGGCGGCGCAGAAGCACACAAAGGCGAGTTCGCGAATACAGTCGCGCAGTTCGCCGACAAAATCGCGAACGGCGAGTCGCCCGAACTGTTCGGTGATGGATCCCAAACGCGTGACTTCACGCACGTGGACGATATCGTCCGCGGCATCGAACTCGCCGCAGAGGAGCGACTTCAGGGGATCTACAACCTCGGGACTGCCGAGAGCTACTCGTTCAACGAGATGGTCGCAATGATTAATGAGGTGCTCGGGACGGATGTGGAGCCTGAGTACGTGGAAAATCCGTTCGAGGTGTACGTCCACGACACCAAGGCGGACTACTCGAAGATACACGAGGCGACCGGATGGGAACCTCAGGTGTCGTTCGAAGAGGGTGTCGAGCGGGTTTGTGAGCCGTATCTCGACTGACGGAAGCGTTCGTGTTTCGGCCGGGGGTTTCGAATTTACTTGAGCGATTCGAACGGGCAGAAGCTGGGCGTCCCGATCGTTCGGTTCTCGTGGAGTCTTGACGCGTTGCTTCAGCTGCTCACCTCACCCCACGTCGGTCCGCAGAATACGCATACAGATAGGTACACACGAGAATCGCCGCGCCAAGGCCGACCATATTCTGGAGTAGGTCTGTGACCGTCACGACGAACATGAGCGAGAACACACCGTAACACCCGAGGCCGCCAAAGAGACACATGGTGAAGCGCTTTCGAACCCAGTACAGTTCGTGTTCGCGTTTCTGTGGGAGGCCATCGACCACCGGCCAGTACGACCCCGCGATGAAGCCGACGGCGATTGCACACACGAACAGCAACAACAGGAGATTTTCATTCCCAACCACTAGCTCACCCGGCGTCCAACTGGTGATAGCACTCACGGCGAGGATCGACGCACTTCCGACCGTTGGAGATGCGATGGAGGCAATCCCAGCACCCTGGCAGGCGGCCATGAATCGAGTCAGCGGGTCTGGACGAGTGGGACCGTACGATTCGACCGACATCGTGAGCGAATCCACTCGCGGCGCATAGTTGGGTATTACGGCAGGGGATGTTCCTCAACGTGGCCTGGCCAACCGATTCTCATCACATCCGTTGTGATCTGTCTCAGTTGGGTCGGAGCCTCGAACTCGTTTTATTCACTCACACTACCGTTGTCCACAGAGGAGTTCTCTCCAGTGCTGCTGCTAGAACGAGCGTCTGTACCCACAGTGGGTGTCGACGACCTGTGGCGTGCGTCCGACTATCGATCGGTGATCACACGCTCGCTAGCGCCACCTCATCACAACGTCCGTGATCCCACTTCCACCCGCGGACGCAGGTGACGTCTCTGCGAGTTCCGAGACGGCGTGTTCAGAGAATATGACGCGTTTTGTCCCGCGGCGTTTCACGATCTTCACGCCTTCTTTGCCAAGGTCATCCAGAAAGTCCATCACGCGAGTGACGGTTTGGGTATGGGGTGTTCGGCCTTCCTTTGCGTGGAGGACGGTTCTGATGGTACTCGAATCGAGTGCGAAGCCTGCGGGGACGTTCGTGGCGTACTCTCTGATGTCCTTTGCGATGAAGCGAGCGCGTTCTTGGTTGGCGGTGAGTTTCGACAGCGCTTTCGAGGGGAGTTGAATGAGTTGTTGGAGTGGCGAGGTTGGGGTAGTGGTTTCGTCGATGGGGGTGTCCGATGATTCGACGGCGTAGAGGCGCTGTTGGAGATGCTTGCGGTGGTCCGATGCCGCGTCGAGTTTGGCTTCGAGATCTTGGATGTGAGTGTTGTATTGGGAGAGCTCCTCGCGTTGGGACGCGATTGTTTGTGCTTGGGCGTCGACTGTCTCTTCGAGTTGTTGGGTGTCGGTTTCGAGTTCGTCGACGCGATCTTCGAGTTCGTCGATTCGGGCGGCGAGGTCCTCGATGGAGGTCATTCGTTGCCCTCCGTCCGGGGTGGCTGTGCGACGAGACCTTTTTGCGTGGGTGGTGTGTTCGAAGACATGCGGTTTGGTCCAACCAACCGCCGGGGTCCGTGTCTTCAGCACGGGTCCTTTCTACGAGGACAGTACCCAAGAGCGGTTGTTACCGCGAATAGACTCTCGGGTACTATAATCTTTAGCATATTTGAGCTAGAGTAATATCCCAAATAAGCTAATATACGCACTCATCGCCCGTACTATTGTAACAGAACAACCTGCTAGGAAAAATGCGACCCCGCCCAGAATGGATGTCACTGAAAGATGGGCTAATACTTGAGTTTCTTGCGGAGCATAATTTGGAGCTCCCACCGAAGCCGCTCTACCGGAATCTCAACCGTCATGGGCACGAGATTGGATATTCGACAGTACGCCTTCGAATAAGTGAACTTGAGAAACGTGGGTTAGTGAAAGAAGTCGGAAGTGGTGGCTATTACGAAGTGTCTGAGGTTGGACAGCGATTCTTACAGGGAGACGTAGAACCAGAAGAGATCAAGGACTAGCTACTCTTCTTTCCACCACACAACTGCACGGGCACCGACGCTCATCTTTCCTACGTCGCCATCTTCGTGGAGTGCCTGTAACTTCTGTCGAGCTGCCTCACTAGAGCATCCGAGAGCCTCTGCAACTAACTTTGCTGTCAAAACTGGTGTTTCTGCCTCAGACAGAACTTCGAGAACTCTTTCTGGTGTAATTTGTGTCGAATATCGCCCTTGGTTGTCTCGTTCGCGGTCCATGTACTCTTGTTTAATTCACAGCTGATAACCCTACTGCTAGGTGGCAAGTGGGAAGGTTTATGACCCATTGCCACGTAGCAATTGGTAAGGAAGATTGGTCCCTCTAAGGTATGAGAATGCCCGCGTGCAGGAACACGCGGGACCGGTCTTCCGAATGGATACCAGAAGACCAATGTCAACTACGCACACCGCGACACAAGAGCGTACCGTATCGCTAGCCGACCACCTTATCAACGCCCTCGCACGCTCGTTTACCCTTGGTGTCGACACTGAGGGCTGTACACACCATTACTACCGCCGGGCCGACGCCGTCGTCGTTTTTGACGGTCGAACGCTCGATCACTACCAGACACTTGATGGCCGGCCCCTCATTGAGTGGAAGGCGTTCGTCTCCCAGAAGCGTGGGTGGGCCTCGATGGGCCAGCTTGCATCCCTCGGACTCCGAGTGGATTCTGAGCGCAAGGAGACCCCTCGCGTATGAGTGCCCACGAAGAGTTGCAAATGCACCTCGCTCAAGCGCTGACGCGAACGACCGAACCCGACGTACAGGCGCATCTGCACGCCGCGTTGGAGTCCTGTCAGGCGTTACCGACGACGCTCGTGGCGTGTCCCGCGTGTGGTGTAGTGGGACTGCCAGAGCGAATTGAGATTCACGACTGTTGCTGTAGAGAATAGTAAGAAAACTAAAACACCATTCCAAAAATATATTCTATCATATAGCTACTGTTTTCTTGGATATTCTACTTGGATGTGATCTCTGGGTATCTCTCGAAACGAGGGTATCACTGATCGGTAGTGAGACATCTAGAACCCCTTATACTGCTTTTTCTTGCTGTTGTGTCCATTTTGGGGTAATAGAACTCGCCTACAAAGACTAATGCGCGGCACATTGGATAGTGTATTGCTTATCGCCCGAATAAGACGGTTTGAATCACTACATTCCACTATTCTGTATCTCTATAGTCCCCGGGGCAGGTATTGCAGTCATCCACCTGTGGTAATACTATCGAACTGGCTGTTACTCTTTTTAGGACGGTTCCAATTCATATTCTCATCACAGTAAGAAGTATATATTATACAATACTCTTCTCTTATATTCCGTGAGACACTACTTGGGAGTGGTTAGTCGGCTCCAGGCGGTACTAACGACGAAACGACTCGACTCCACTCGACTTCGAAGGCAACCGCGTACGCGATGAGAAACGCACCCAACCAAGAAAGGCCCGTCTGCAGTGTCGGGTACAGGCCACCGACATGACGGTCTCCACTCATGACGAGCGTCGTTACTGTGATTCCGATCGCCAACGCAACCACCGTGAACCCTACCTGCCGGCGATAGCTGGGTAGCTTCGAGTAGTTGATGAGGGCCGCAACGACGAGCGCCACGACGAGAGTTGAGATGAGACTTGTACTCGCAATGGGTGTCGGTCCGACCGCTTGGTTGACTACCGCTCTGACACCGATGCCGAGGGAGTACTGGAGGATGAGAAAGGAGACGATGCCACGACCCACCTGCTGTAGGAACCCCGAGACCGCTGTTTCGGTCGCTGACTCAGATTCGCTCACGAGTCACCCTCCTCGGGGGCGGCGTACCCACGGACCGACTGGTGGGACCTGACGTAGAGGGTCCCGTCAGCACTCGCCATGCCGTCGATACCATCTGTCGTCCCCGACAGCGTGTGACGAAACCGAGTAGAGCCGTCGGTCGTGTCGAGCGCAATCACCACACCGTCGCCGGGGACGTACAACGTCTTACCGGCGATGACAGGCGAGACGAACGGGGTAACTTCGCCAACCGAAACCGACCACTGCGGATCCCCGGTCGCGGCGTCCACCGCGACGGCGACGCCACCACCAACACCATAGACACGCTCACCATCGGTAACCGGCGAGATTGATTTGGCACCGTCGGCGACCGCGGTCTGCCACACGACGCTCCCGTCGCTGGCTGCGAACGCGGTCAGTCTCGTCCCACCGGCGTAGACCCGCCCCCGGCTAATTGCAGGCAGCGCGAACGCCTCAAACTGCGGCGCGTCGGCGGGCGCTCGCCAGTGGACGGAGCCATCGACCGGGTCGCGGCTGACTAACTGCCGCCGGTCGCTGTGGGCTGTCGTCGCGGTGAGGAGCAGCGGGGAGTCCACGTGGCCGTCCGTGGCCGATGCGAACGCGAGCGGGACTTCGGCGGTCGACCGTGTCCAGCGCTCGAAACTCGTCGACCGGTCGAGCGCGACGAGTTGGTCATCCGACCCGCGAGAGATGCCGACGACGACGAGGTTTCCGACCGGGAGGACGTGCTCGAAGCTGCTGGTCGTGCGAAACGCCCATGTCGACCGACCACTGGTCGCGTCGAGTCCGTACAGCGTCACTCCGCCGACAACGTACAGTTGGTCGCCGCTGATGGTCGGGCCCGTCTGGAGGAACTCGAAGGGGGCACGACTGGACAAGAGACCCGGGGCGTTCTCTCGGGGACGCGTCCAGTCGGGACGGCCGTCAGCACTCGCCAGCGCCCGCACCGTGTACCGACCGACCGTGTACACCCGGTCGTGTGCAGCGACGACTCCCGGAGCGACGACGGGCGCGGATTCGACTGGTTGTCGCCACGCTTCGACGAGGCCGTCTTGCGGGCCGGGACGTGGTTGAAAGCCGGTGCGCCGAGGGGACCGTTTTGCCATCGGCCACTCACCAGGGGGGACCCGACTTTCGAGACGGACCGGAGGGCGGACAGCGTCGGTCCCGAACAGGGTCCCGAGGCCGATCGAGGCAGCACCGCCCAGCGAGGCAAGCAAGCCCCGTCGAGAGACGAGCGATTCGGAGGGCATACTCGCTGTTTTTCCTGACTCGGTATTGTGTCTGGCGCTCTCGTTGGTACGATCTTCTCTCTATCGACGCTATCGGGCGGAGTGCGCTTATTGGGTGCGGTGACGCTACCGGATCTTGCAATGGTGTTATGATGATGGTTTCGGCACACGATAGCGATAGTGAGAAGTCACTTTCGGCGACTTGACCGCTGGCTCAGTACTCGGTTTCGGGGGTAGGACGCTATCTGTACGGCTCTGTTTCTACGTCGTCGACCCTCGTGATTGAGTGGTCGGTCCGTGTCATTTCGTTTCGATCGCTATCGTCTGTGTTCGACCCCGAAGCAGAAAGCTCAGTCCGTCAACGATGGCCACTCGGTCAGTCGTGGTGAAGTACTCCCGCTAACAGATAGATACCGACTCCGAGTACCACTGCGAGAAGTACGACGAGGATGAACTGTGTAAATGATGTCACAGCGACGGCTATCAACGTCGCCGCACTCATCACACTCACTGCTAGTATTCGCGTAAGCTGTGTCGCCTGGTTTACCTGTCTGCGAGTGTCGCCACTCTGTGTGTTCTCTTCAGTAGGCATATCTTCGGTCGCACCGTCTCGTTCGGATCGGGTGCGCCTCCTACTGAGATCGTTGTGCGAACGATACATAAGCGATTGGTCACGAATTTTGCCGCTTTCTGAGCGGTCTGTGTTGACGACCGGGACGTACGTCGTCTCGTCACCAACACGAGAGGCGAAAATCAGCTTCGCTCAGGCCAATTCGTCGTAGACAGCAACCGAGAAGGTGAGCATAAACGCCGATACAATACTGCCGATTCCTGCGGCAAGGAGCCCGACGACTACGAGTAACGGCGTCGAAAGCGGCGGGAGGCCAATCATCGTCGTGGCCTCAGGACTGGCTACCAACGAAATACCGCCGTAGATGCCGCCGACCAACATGCCGATTACCAGCGCAACCAGCGTGTAGCCGCCAACCGCGAGAAGGTTTTCTCGGACGATACGATAACTCCGCTTGAACGATGCGATTGCGGACGCACCGCTGATAACGATTGCTTGGCCGTAAAATTGGAGCACGAACACGGTAACGAGATACAGCAGTCCCGCGACTGCTGCCAGTCCGATAAAGACGATTCTGACGGATCCATGGCCCACAACCGCACCGATACCAGATCCAACTCCGACTGCACCGATGACACCGTTGACGACAACTAACACGATGTAGGCGACTAGCAACTGCACATAGTTGGCCTTTCCATCGCTGACGAATCGTGATAGCGAACTGCGCGTCGTGAGGGCTTCGTTGGCCATCCCGAACATTCCTCCCTGAATAAATGGCATTCCGAGCAGGAGAATGAGCGAAGACCCCAATGAGTACAGCATCGACACGAACGGATACGTCGTCTGTAACAGCAGTTGTGGTAGCACTAAGACGAACACGATCAGCTGTGGGATTACGAGACCAGGGGCGCGTTTGAGCGCACCGGGTGTCCGTTGGAGGGCTTGGAGGACTCCCATAATCGAACGAGATGGGTCAGGCACATAACTTCCCGTGCAACGTTCTGTCTCGGAACTGCGGCGACTCCCGCGAATCGACTGGCTGTCCTCGTTTCAGTGTGGCAGTCGTACGGCTGTGACACCCACTCGTGAGTTCTCGGTGTTCTCTGACTTATTTTTGAGACCAGCATGACGTCCTTCTCGCTGCGAACGGCGAAGCTTCTGGATGGTGGTATGCTGGTACGACAGCGATTGTGGATACATCCGTGTTTGGTCTCTGTTGATGATGGGCGTTACAACGCTTCATACACCATTCTATCACTCGGTTTGAGGGGTGGGTGATCAGCCGAGTTCCTTTCTGAAGAGTACAAGAGAACACACCCCAACTTCACTCCACGTTGACGATAGGTTCTTGTCACTCCGCGAGAGCTTCGACACATGGACGGCAAACGAGTCCTCGTTACTGGCGGTGCCGGATTTATCGGTTCTAATCTGGCGAACCACCTCGCCGACGACAACGACGTCATCGCACTCGACGACCTCTATCTCGG
The DNA here is from genome assembly GCF_902410085.1 of Haloferax sp. KTX1. Lineage (NCBI taxonomy): Archaea > Methanobacteriati > Methanobacteriota > Halobacteria > Halobacteriales > Haloferacaceae > Haloferax > Haloferax sp. KTX1. The sequence goes on from NZ_CABPRH010000006.1 coordinate 200,939, forward strand.
GACGCCCGACAACCTCGACGACGCCGTGGAGTTCCACGATATGAGCGTGCTCGACGACGACCTCCCGACCGAGGGCGTCGACGTGGTGTTCCACCTCGCGGCGCTGTCGTCGTACAAGATGCACGAAGAGAATCCGACGAAGGGTGCCCGTGTCAATATCGAAGGCTTCGTGAACACGGTCGAACAGGCCCGCAAGGACGGCTGCGACACCGTGGTGTACGCGACGACATCGTCGATTTACGGGTCGCGGACGGAGCCCTCGCCGGAAGACATGCCCGTCGAATCGCGGACGGGCTACGAAGCGTCGAAGCTGGGCCGCGAGCGCTACGCGGAGTACTTCCACCACCACTACGACATGCAGCTCGCGGGAATGCGTTTCTTCTCTGTGTACCAGGGCTTCGGCGGCGCGGAAGAACACAAAGGCGAGTTCGCGAATACGGTCGCGCAGTTCACCGACAAGATCGCAAACGGCGAGTCGCCCGAACTGTTCGGCGACGGGTCCCAAACGCGTGACTTCACGCATGTGGACGATATCGTCCGCGGCATCGAACTCGCCGCCGACCACCGGCTGCAGGGCATCTACAACCTCGGGACTGCCGAGAGCTACTCGTTCAACGAGATGGTCGAGCTGATTAATGAGGTGCTCGGGACGGACGTCGAGCCGGTGTACGTGGAGAATCCGTTCGAGGTGTACGTCCACGACACCAAGGCGGACTACTCGAAGATACACGACGCGACCGGGTGGGAGCCCGAAGTCTCGTTCGAAGACGGTGTCGAGCGTGTTTGTGAGCCGTATCTAGAGTAAGATTTGACGAGGGAGAGTACATTTCGTATGCTTTCCACGTCGGTGCCTGCCGTTTTTGGACGTAGATTTGAGCATACGAACTGGACTCTGCGCTTCTCGTGATGACGACTACGTATAGGTCTCGTCCGTCGTCGGACTGAAACTCAAGTGAGAGAGTGTATTTCATATGCTATCGTCTGTACTGTCTTGCGGTTTCAACCAAGAAAGAAAGCATACGAAACGTACTCTGACTCACCCGTCTTCGGTCATCTCTGCTGAGTGAGAGCGTACATTTCGGATGCTTTCCACAGTGTGAAGCGTTCTACTACCGAACGACGGCACATCTCGTTTGCTTTTCCCCAACTGCATTGGCTTCGATTGGTCGACGAGTCACCCATTCCGACATTACAAGAACAGATGAAGTCATGGGGGGAGGGGGTACGACCACCTCGATTGATTCTCGACTGTGGTGCTCACCACGTCTGGCTAGTTAGCGACGCTCTCCCACCCGTACTGCTCGGCGTGGTCCGTTTGATGACGCGAGTGCGACGATGCGATGGACACAACCACTAACTCAATTGACGTTCGATACTGCTAGCTGTGTCCCCGATCTCATTCCTGTGGTCCGGCGTGTCCCTCCAAACACCTCCCTTTCCCGTCGGTGTGCGCGAAACGCATGTGACCGGGCTCGTGGTGCTCGTCGGCCTCATCTTCGGCGGGATGTATCTGTACACTCGTTGGCGTCAGTTTCTTCGGTAGACACAGCCACGACCGTGTTGCACCCTCCCGACGAACAATACTCACGTCGAACTGACGGCCGAGTCAGAGAGTACAGTTCGTATGCTTTCCTCAATATGAAGCGTTTGCTCTGTTGAAACCCTCCGAACCTGACAGTTGTCGTGTGCTGAATATAGAGGATGGGCCTGTCAAAAAGAATATGAACTGACTGTTTCAATTGGAAAACATGAGCGATCGTGTGTTTGACTTCGGTCTTCTCCTGGTTGTATTCGGGGGTTTTCTAATGCTGGGTCGAGACCTATTCGCGGCGGATTCAAACGTATTTGGTCAAATTGGGCTCCTTATTATGATTCTCGGAGTAATCGTCGGTTTACTTGGCCTCGCTGGTGATCTGCCTTCATAAACGGGAAGGTGTGGGGTGTAGAAGCTGATGTGAGATACGCGCTCTGAGTTCAACACGATCACAGAAACTTCACTGAATGCTGCCAGTAGTGACGTGACACAGACAGAGGTTCTATTCAACAGGTCTGATTGACAGACTCGATAGTACAACATCTAAGAAAACGTAACAAGCGAAGCACAGGTTATATATCACAAGTACCCTTCGTCAGGTGTATGCAGTCCACTTCCTCCGCCAACTGCTGGCGTTGGCACGCGTCACGGGAAGTGGACAGTATCTCGGTATAGGGTCTGACGGGCTTCACCCAACGATACCACCGCGATGCTCACTCGCTTCTTCGCTGTATCGCACTCCAAGTGACTACCTCGTCAATACCACCAATGCCAGCAGAAGACAACTTCACCGTAACGCCCTACGCCGTCGAAGGCGACATCGACTACGACCGACTCCTTGACCGATTCGGAGCCGACCGACTCACTCCCGAACAGAAAATGCGGTTCCCCGCCTCCGGCCACCCACTCGTCCGACGGGACGTATTCTATGCCCAGCGAGACGTAGACCCGTTCCTCAATGCCGCAAACGATGGCGAACTTCATTCAATCGTAACTGGACGTGGCCCCTCTGGGCCGATGCACATCGGCCACATTTTCCCTTTCTACTTTGCAAAATATCTCCAAGAACAGACTGGCACACTTGTCTACATACCGTTCTCTGACGACGAGAAGTACTTCCTCAAGAACAAACCGCTGGATGAAATTAGCGACTACACTCGCCAGAATCTCCGTGACCTGCTTGCGGTCGGCTTCGACCCTGACCGCACTCGCATCGTCGTAGATACAGCAGACGCCGACGTAGTGTATCCACTTGCCACTGCCTTTGCAAAGGAAGTGACCCAATCGACAGTCGACGCGACGTACGGAGAACCCGAGAATATCGGCCTATCGTTCTATCCTGCCGTGCAAGCAACTCATCTGCTCCTTCCACAGCTTGTCGAGGGATGCCACCCGACACTCGTTCCAATTGCAGTAGACCAAGACCCACATGTACGTGTTTGTCGTGACATTGCCGCGAAGCAACGGTACGACGTGAGCAAGCCCGGAGCATTGCTTTCGAAGTTCCTCCCGAGTCTCGAAGGGCCGGGAAAGATGAGTTCGTCTGACGACGCCCCGAGTATCCTCCTTTCGGACGACCGAGAGACGGTCACCGATAAAATCCGAACGTACGCGTACTCAGGTGGACAGACGAGCATCGAGGAACATCGTGCGAAAGGCGGGAATCCGGAGGTTGACGTTCCCTACCTATTGTTGTACTACTTCTTTGAGGAGGATGACAAGCGGGTTGAACAACTCGCAGAGGAATACCGTGAGGGGTCTCTATTGAGTGGTGAACTCAAGGAGTTCGCGGCAGAACGTATCGCGGATTTCCTTGAATCTCATCAAGCGCGTCGGTCGGCACTCGGTTCGCTGGAGGAAGAGTTGTCCCCATACCGACTGACTGAAACCGAGCGGCAGGCTGCAAGAAGGCGGGCGGGACATCCGGATAACGCACTCTCACAACAATAGACGTCTCATTCACCACTTTTCCCTGATTCGCCGGTAGTTGGGCGGGCAGTGCTTCCGCATAACCAGCCGAATAAACTGACCGACTTGCGCTCTCTATTCAGCACGGCCTCAGCAAACTATCAGCACCTGAGAGTTTCGACAGAGCCGAAGCGTTCTACGAGGAGGAGGGGTGGATTTTGAATGTATCGCGTTGTACAGGTCACTGCATATGCGATGACGACATGACGGTTCCTCGGGGAGTACCGTTTCGAGTGTATCTCCACGACTTCGAGTGTATCTGATCTCGTGTCCTTCGTATCGGCCTCGGAGTCTCTGTTGCCGATTTCGTGTGTACTACTTCCTGAGACGCATCTAAACAGATGAAGTGGTGGGGGTAGAACGATTACTAAATCCTCTCGGCTACCTGAACAGCCATGACCAACAATGTTGGATACTCTCCCACCCCACCACTTCATCTGTTCTGACTATCTGCATCGTCTCTGTTTGGTTTGGGTGGCTCGATAGTTGGAGGTCGCTGGCTCGTAACCACCGGTATCGGTCGTAGACAGGTCATATAGCATAGAACAGATGAAGTGGTGGGTCAACCCGGTCCTCAACTGCTGTCTCACGTGACGTCTGCCTTCATACCCGGAACCGGTGTTTGTTCGTCTCGTCTGCTTCTGCGATCCACGCCTGACTCCCATAGCCCCCGAGATGTCCACACGGATGTTTCTGACTCGGACGCACGCGAAATGCCCACTCTGTATCAGATCGTCTCAGTCTCTCAGTGGATTCTATCTGCTGCTGAAAGACAGTACATCTTGTGTGCTTTTCCCCGACTGCATTGGTTTCGATTGGTCGATGAGTCACCCCATGCCGACATTGAAAGAACAGATGAAGTCATGGGGGGAGAGAGGTCCGGATCGGACCGTTCTGTGTGGCTCATTCGACGGCGCGGTTACGGTGATACGACGGACACAATCAACTAACTAAATCGATGCTCGACACCGCTATTCGTGTCTCGCACTCTCCCCCCGTGGTCTGGCGTGTCGCTCGGTCCCCAACGAACATCACCACCGACCGTCGATGGCGCGCTCGTACGCCGCCTCAGCTTGGTCGGCGACGCTGTCCCAATCGTACTGGTCGGCGCGGTTCGTGGGTTCGGTCGGTGGTGTCTCGCCCGCGAGTGCTCGGGCTAACGACTCGGCGACCGAATCCACAGTCGGCTCGGCGAGATAGCCCGCGTCGCCGATAACTTCACTCGCCGCGGATTCGGGATGTTGGACGCCGATAACCGTACAGTCGGCGGCCATCGCTTCGGCGTAGGTGATGCCGAATCCCTCTCTCGTACTGGGCGAGGCGAACACGTCCGCGGCGCGCATCTGGCCCAACACGTCTTCGTACTCGTCGAGGAAGCCCAGCAGACTCACGCGGTCGGCGTGGTCCAACGTGCTCGCCTGTTGTTCGAGGCGGTCGGACTCCGGGCCGTCACCGACGACGCCGAGGGTCACGTCGTCGTAGTCGTCGGCCACGCGGTCGAACGCATCGAGAAGGATGGAGACGTTCTTGTCGGCGATGAGTCGTCCGGCGAACAGCACGTCGAACGAGTCGCCCTCGTCGGGCAGCGGCGCGTTTCGAATCTGGTCGACGTCGATGCCGTTCGGGACGACCTCGATTGTGTCCCTGTCGCGGCCGATATCGGCGAGGCGGTCGGCGGTGATACCCGAGACGGCGATAGGGTGTTGGGGGACTCGGACGGTGAGGTGTTCGGTGACCTTCCCGAAGGGTGCGAGCATGCCGAGGTAGTCGCCCCAGTAGTCGCCCCACACTTCGTGCCAGGTCGTGACGACGGGCACGTCGGTGCCGAGGGCGGCGAGCTTCGAAGAGAGCACGGGGAAGTACGGAAAGACGGAAGCGACGACGAGGTCGTGATTTTCGTCGCGGAGCTGCTTGGCGAGCGGGTAGGCGAGTCGGGCGGCGAAGTCGAGCGCTTCGGTGATGGAGCGACGGTCGTCGGTGTAGAGGTCCGTTTCGGGCGCGACCGCGCGGAGGGTGACGCCCTCGTGAGAGGTCTCTTTCGGGCCGTCCCAGAAATGTCGGCCGTAGATGGTGACGTCGTGGCCGTTCTGTGAGAGGCGGGTGGCGATTTCGTGGATGCGCTTTTCTGCGCCACCGGTTATGTAGGGGTAAACGACGTTCGAGACGAAGCCCAAATCCATTGTTCGTGTCATCTTCACGGCGGGTGAATTCCTTTTCGATTAGGGTACTTTACCTGTGATTTACGTTGTCTACCAGGTCAGCCCTTCATACGTAAGATCCTCAGACGTATCGATAACGTGTCTGCCGTCGACGACGACCTGCTGTTCCATCTGATCGAATTCCTCGTCTAACACCTCAAACTCATCCCAGTCAGTACACACGGCACATGCAGAGGCATCAGCAAGTGCATCAACAGCGGAGTCCGCATACTCAATATCCGGGAAGTATTCGCGCATGTTGGTCGCCGCGACAGGGTCGTACGCGGCGATCGATGCACCTCGGTCTTTGAGACCCTGAATCACCGAGATTGCTCGCGAGTTCCGAATGTCGTCCGTTCCAGGCTTGAACGCCAACCCGAGAACAGCGACCTTCTGCCCAGCGATATCAACGTGCTGGTCGAGTAAGGACAACAGCCGTTCGGGCTGGTTGTCGTTCACCTCGACCGCGGCTTCGAGAACAGCGGGTGTGTAGCCCTGCTGCTTGGCCGCGTGAATGATCGCGTTGGTGTCTTTGGGGAAGCAACTACCACCCCATCCAAGTCCGCTTCGGAGGAACTGTTCTCCGATACGGTCATCAAGCCCAATCGCGTCCGCAACCTCATAGGCATCGACGCCGAACTCTTTGCAGATATTTCCGATGTCGTTGATCAGCGAGACCTTGGTTGCCAGGAAGCCGTTGTTGGCGTATTTAATCATCTCCGCTGTCCGGCTGTTTGTTTCGACGACGTGGGGGTCAGCTTCAGCAATGAGTGGTGCAAACACCTCGTGCATATCTTCGAGCGTTCGGTCATTGTCCGCACCGAGAACGACTTTTTCGGGATTACGGAAGTCTTGAACTGCAGTTCCTTCACGGAGGAACTCTGGGTTCATCCCGATTCCCAGTTGTTCGCCTTCGACTTTCCCACTCGCTTCTTCGAGCAGCGGTGTGATTACTTCTTCAGTCGTCCCTGGGACGACGGTACTTTTCACAACAACTGTATGCCACTCGGATTTCTGTGCGAGTGTCTTGCCGAGTTGTTCTGCCCCGGCCTCCATAATCGAGAGATCGATTTCTCCATCGGCTTGCTGTGGCGTTGGGAGACAGAGGAACGTAACATCCGTCTCAAGGACATCGGTGTAGTCCGTGGTCGCCCGTAGTCGGCCCGTGCTGTCTTCGCTTGCATGCGCCGCAACAAGTTCAGGGAGGCCGTCCTCGTGAATCGGCGGCTCGCCCCGGTTGATTGCGTCGACAATCTCTGTGTCGATATCGACGTTGACGACTGTGTGACCGAGATCTGCGAAACACGCGGCGATTGTTGTTCCGACATAGCCGCTCCCGATGACAGAGAGTTCCATTACTCCGTGTGTCCCACGCAGGTCATATCAAATACTCGGAAAAAATGAAGAAACGGACGCACCAGCCAAGGTTGAGAATTGGATTCGCTTACTGTGCTTCGGCGACCTCGCCACTCAATCGTTCTTCTGCTTCATCGCGGTCTTCGGGGTAGCCAATGTCGAGCCGCCAGCCATCGAGCCTGATTGCGTCGATTGTGCGTCCGCTGTGGATGAGCAAGTCGATCGCCTCGCTAATCTCGTACTCGTTGCGGTTCGACGGCTGCACGAGATGACACGCGTGGAAGATCTCAGGTGTGAACGTGTAGAAGCCCGTCATCACTAAGTTAGACGGCGGGTCGTCCGGCTTCTCGACGACGTCGGTAATCTCACCGTACTTGTTCGTGTCACAGACGCCGTACCGGCTTGCTTTCTCCCACGGGACTTCTTCGACGAGGAACGCTGCGTCAGCTCGTTGTTCCTGTTGACGGTTGACGACATCTGAAAGGTTGGCGTCGAAGATATTGTCGCCGAGCATCAGCATGAAGTCGTCGTTGATGTGCTCTTCGACTTCCAGAAGAGCATGAGCAAGCCCCTTTTGTTCTTGTTGGTGGGTGTAGGTGATAGGAAGCCCCTGGAATTCATCGCCGTAGTACTCGATGATTCGTTCTTTCAGATAGCCGACGACGACGACGAGTTCGTCAGCGCCGAGTTCAGCGAGTTGCTCGAAGCAATGGGTCAAGATAGGCTTATCGTCGACTTCGACCATCCCCTTCGGTTTGTCTTCCGTAAGTGGTCGGAGTCGGGTTCCTTCGCCACCGGCTAAAACGACTGCTTTCATACTGGGTGTTGTGTCGTTGTATTGTATAGTTCTTGTTGCTCAGTGTGAAGGTACACCTCTGAACCACACGATTCCCCATCCTACAATACGCATCTGTCTTAATCAGTCGACACGAGGTTGAATTTAACGCTAGTAATATAACGCTGGTTCAACATCTACGCAGTAGATGACTACCGATTGGGACAATATCATCCTCCTGTCAGCCGACGCCCTTCGGGCTGACCATCTCTCGTGCCACGGTTACCATCGAGAGACTTCCCCGGTGTTGGATGACCTCGCAGCAGAATCGCTCCACTTCACGAACGCCTACAGCGCGAGTTCGCACACCCGTGAGGCGGTTCCAGCGCTGTTGACTGGTGAGTATCCGGACACCGCCATCGACGCGAAGTACCGGCTCGCAACTGACACCGTCGCCAAGACGCTCTCCGAGGAGGGCTTTGCGACGGCCGGCTTCCATTCGAACCCGTTCGTCTCCCGGGCCTACGGGTTCGACCAAGGCTTCGACACATTCGACGACGACCTCCACTTCGGGAAGCACAAGGTCATTGCGTTGGCACAGCGAGCGCTCGATAAACTTCGGAATCGGCACTATGCCCGCGCCGAAGAGATCAACGAGCGTTCGTTAGACTGGCTCGACTCGCTCGACGATGATGAACCGTTCTTCCTCTGGAATCACTACATGGACACCCATGGCCCATACGAGCCACCGGGTGAGTACGCGACACTCTACACCGACGAGACGGTTTCCGGGCGGAACGCGCAGTCGCTCTATCAGCGGGCCATCAAAGAGCCAGATTCGATTACGGACGACGAACAGCAGTTGTTGATCGACCTGTACGACGCCGAGATTCGCTACAACGACGAGCGAATCGGTGAGTTCCTCGATGCGCTTCGTGAGCGGGGTCTGTTAGAGAACTCGTTGGTGATCTTTACTGCCGACCACGGCGACGCATTCGGTGAACACGACTACTACGAACACCCGCGGTATCTCCACGACGAGATTACGCACGTGCCGCTAATCGTTCGCCATCCAAACGGCGAATCCGGGGTTGTAGAGACACCCGCAAGTACGCTGGATATCGTGTCGACGATCGAATCTGCGTTCGGTGACGAGTCGGAGTTCTCGCTTGTTGATCCAGTTGCGGATTCGGACCGGCGCGTCTTTTCTCAGGCACGCGGTGAGAACGAGGACAGTCACCTTCGGCGGTACGCGGTTCGGACTGCTGAGGACGTGTGCTTCTGTGAACGGGACCGTGAGTCTGGAGAAATCGGATTTACTGACTTGAGTGGCTCAGAGTTGCAGTCGGAACTCCGTGAGCATGTTGAGGCCCGGGTCGCCGTCGAGAACGGCGAGTCTACGGGTGACGATGAGGACGTCGACGAGGAGATCGAGCGGCGGTTGGAAGCGTTGGGGTACAAGTAGGAATGAAGATCGGAATTAACGCTAGGACATTCTCGGTTGATGAGCCTGGTGGTGCAGTGCAGGCATCAATTCGATTGACTAGGGAATTAATCAATAACCCAGAGCATGAAGTTGTTCTATTCGGGTCACACACACTAGAATCTGATTTTGATGTGGACATCTACTCAACAAGGTTTCACGAAAATCAGATGTTTGGGTTGTTGTGGGAGCGTACCATTCTCCCGCGTCTCGCCCGTAAGGCTGACGTTGAGGTTCTATATTGTCCAAATGGTAATGGTCCTCTGCATGAACTTAGTATCCCTGTTGTGATGTGTATCCACGATGTAAATGCACAAAAAGGAATGTCAGATGGACTTCATCAACTTTATCGGAAACTCACCGTTCCCGTCGCTGCACGTGCTTGCGACAAAGTTGTTACTGTATCTGAATTTTCAAAAAGCGAGATATCTTCCGAACTGGGGATTAATCAGGATGATGTGACTGTGATATACAATGGTGTAGACGATTTTTATTTTGAAGATAGTAGCTCGTCGTTTGATCTCCCCGACAGATATCTATTGTTTGTAGGTTCTCTTAATCCTCGAAAAAATATTAGTGGGTTGTTACAATCTTTCAACAAAATCCGGGATGAGTGTGATGTTGAGCTAGTATTAATTGGGCCATCGAACAAAGATATCTTCAAGACGCTTGAACTTGACCCAGTTGACGGAATTCATTTTTGTGGATACCTTGATAGACGGGAGGTGAAATATGCGTACGAAAATGCTGAAGCTTTGGTATTTCCGTCGTTCTATGAGGGGTTTGGTTTACCCCCACTTGAAGCGTTCGCGTGTGGAACACCTGTTGTTGCTAGTAATCGTGGGGCACTACCCGAGATTCTAGGCGATTATGCGGTATTTGTTGATCCCGACGCTATCTCTGATATTAGCGATGGGATGATGGAAGTTCTCGATAACGAGCCTCCAAGTGACTCTATATTGATTGAATGGGCAAAAGAATTCACTTGGCCGTCCGTAGCAGATCGGTTGTTGTCGGTGTTTGAGGAACAAGTGAAATAAGGTTTCGAATAGAGGGTCGAAGATTACTTGCATTCTATACGTTTCGTATAGTTTCAAATTTGATCAATTAAACAACACAATTATATTATCTCATATCTTGTATAGATGTATGAGACTGTTGGTTATCTCTCGCGAGTTCCCTCCATACGTTGCTGGCGGGATTTCTTACCATCTACATTATCTGTATTCAGAAATTGCTGATTTAGGCCATGATGTTACTATTTTAGCGGGACGCCCGAGAACTGTATCAAAACAAGGCTCAATCGAAGTTGATGAAAAATTGGATATTCAGTGGGTAGATTTCTACTCATTAACTGGATACCACCTGCAGTTTCCCCTTTCACTTCGAAAAAAATTGAATAGTGTCGATATAGAAGATTATGATGTCGCGCTCACCCATACTGAGGTTCCTTTCTCACTAGGTATTCCAACAATCCACAAGATACATGATGCAAAGCACATTGAGAGGTCTTTCAGTCGGGAACAGATGGGAGTTATTTCGAAGGTAATGGACTCAACTTTGGCGGCATCTCGACGCTTGATGACACAAAGAGCACTCAACTGTGCAGATGCATTAATATTCAATAGTGATTTAACACAAGATGTGTGGAACAATAAGTATGACATAACTGCACCTTCAACTACAATCTATAATGGTGTTGATCGAAGTATCTTTCATCCTCGTGATGTAGTGCAGGAGAATTTTGTATTATTCGTGGGAAATAGTCCAAGGAAGGGACTTCCACAAGTCGAGTCGTATGCTGAAAATTCACCATATCCTATTTACGTTATTGGTGATGCTCAGGGGGTTGACAACGTTCATACCTTAGGACGGCTAACTCAGGAAGAGCTTGCTGAATATTATAGTTCAGCAATTGCCACTATCCACCCCGCAAACTTTGAAGCCTTTGGGAATGTGGTATTAGAATCACTAGCTTGTGGGACACCAGTTGTTGTTAGTGATCAGTGTGGTGCGTCTGAAATCATCGATCATACTTGTGGTCGGGTCACTACTGATCTTGATTCAGGAATTGAGAGGGTCAAGGATCTTGACCCAGACGATTGTGTGAGGGTTGCATCCCAATTTGATTGGTCCCAAGTTGCTGCTGAGACAACCTCTCTAATTAGACAAACTATTTGAGCAATACCGTATCGTCAAAGATTTCACGTCTCGCGATTTGCTGAGGAGTGAGTTTGTAACAGCATACGTGAAAATCTGTGGGGAGAGTGGCCCCTTAATGTCAACGATGAAAAATTTTGACAGAGCCACTAAGTCCAGTTTTTTTTTATTGTGGTGGGTTAGATCGTCTGAAGTGGCTCTTAACAGCTGCCGAGCGTTATATTCCCAGCTGAGTAAATGATATCATCTTTGGCTGGCCTGTCCCATTCATCAACTCCCAAATAATCGGAACGGTGGACTGAGTAGGACGTGCAGTTTGGGGCACCAGACAGCCTGTCGACGTTATCGTATTGATTGGCAGTCCAGAAACGAGGATGTTGATCGACAACCACTGTCTCCTCTCCATACATCTTCATCCAGTCGACTGTTGCATATTCTGAGGAAGTGTAGTGCGCCTCTGGATAGACCATCTGTGACGGGTTTGTATCGATGCGATACGCTGGGACCAGGCTAAGCTGCGTGATGATTAGGGTCATAACCAGTACCGCGGCGACAGTCTTTGGTTGGGGTACGGTGACACGCTTGTTGACTATCATTACAACAGTGACCGGAACTAAGAATAGAATCATGAAACCTAAAAAACGGCCCGCAGACAGTGGAACGATCTTGCCTGCGACAGTAGTCCCAATGAAACCAATCGCAAAAATTCCGGACGGAACTGCCCATGCGAGTTCCCAGTCAGCAGTTTTACCTTTCGAGAGCACGCCTGCGGCCGTGATGGTGCTCATCAGCAAGTATACGACTAATGAGGACCGAACTAACAGCCGCCTTAACGAACTTGGTTGGGCAAGGGAACCGGTGAGTGACGGTGGTTCAGCCCCGGATATTACATTGATGGTGACAAAACGCGTGAATGATTCATATGCGAATAAGAACACGGAAACCAACACCAACGTCGCAATAATTCCGTAGAGAATTGTTGGGGTATATCCAGTGGGAATTGTATCGAAGCGTGATGGTAGTGGTAGATGGTTAATAATAGCCCACAACAAGAAAATCAGTGCCCCAACTGCAGCGATGTAGTGATGAATAAATCCAATAACTACCATCGCAGGAATTACAACTATTACTTGCTTTCGTCGATTACTGACGACAAAAACTGCAGCAATCGAGAAGAATAACATTACCATCGCGAAGGGCTCCTCAATAAATTTCACCTGAAACATTAACAGTTTTTGTGAAGACGCCACCCCCATCCCGGCCAAGAAGGCAGCGTCGTCATCAACAACACGAGACAGTCCACGGAAGAGAAAAAGCGGAACTGTAGCAACGACTAAAGGGAGGTACTTACCAGCAGTCTCTACATCAAGACCGGTTACTTCGACGATGACAGACATTAAGGCAGGGAGTCCAGGCCAGTGTCCCAACCAAGTCGTTATTTCGTCCCACCCGCTCTGAAAAAGTTCGTAAGCTACCATCGTGTGGTTGTTAGGATCATACCCGTAGAAGCCTGCTTCGTGAGGGCCGACGATTGCGAGCATCGTGATGAAAGGGGTCGCAAAAACGAAGATTGATAATATCCACTTGGGGACGTCAAATTTTAGTGCTATGAAAATTGGGAAAGCGAATATTGCAAGCAAAGTAGCATAATTCACTTCAACATAAACGGAAGTGTTTGGGACTATCGAGAGGAAAGAGAAAGCTGCGAATAGGAAAAAATAACCGGCTATCCAGAGTTTACACCAATCATCTTGAGCGTTGTCCATTTACCTACACACAATGGACAATCTGATGCTACTTGATGCTTTGTATACTCAATCCAAATGTCTGAACACGCGATTTAATTTAATATGACATGTGAGACCAAGCATACAAATATGAGAAAGATGATGTATTCCATATGGCAAAAACGGTGCTGTTATCTATTGACGCAATCCGTGCTGATCGGCTTTCATCAGATTATTTCCCCTCTTGCTGGGCAATAATCCAGAATGACTTTTGCATCTTCACGAATTCGTATTCGCATGGAACCGCAACACCACTAGCATTTCCAGGGCTAATCACGGGGGAAACAGCCGAGGGTCAGGGAACCCTATCACAAGATACGCCTACACTTGCCGAAATGCATTCTGGACGATCTGTTGCCATACCAAATAACCCTCATCTAAGTGAACAACGAGGATACTCACGTGGAATCTCTAATGATATGCAAAAAGATAGTGACTATTCACTAATATCAAAGATGATGGACATTGGATCCAATTTTGAGATTGCTCGCTCTGCCTTTTTCCGTGTTCAAGACTTACTTCCCCTTGATTTAGAATCTCCTCCGTATACTCCTGCTGAAGAACTTTCGTCGGAACTCATAGATGCGGTTGATTTGGAGCCCGATTTTTTATGGGGCCATTTCATGGACCCTCATACGCCGCACACAGATTTCACGATCACCGATCGAAAAGATAAAACTGTTGGTGTTGATGATTATCAGTCACTCAATGACCGCTTTCACGATGGTCTATCTACGGATGAAGAATTAGAAATCCTTCGAGAGTTATACGATGAGCACATCAGATACCTTGACAGACATCTTTCAACAGTCTTAGAACATTTACGGTCAAAACCTTGGTGGGACGATGCACTGGTGATTCTTGCAGGTGATCATGGTGAAGCGTTTGGTGAGATGGGACAAATGGTTCACCCCTGGGACGAGGATCCGATAGAAGAAGTGATTAAAACCCCATTAGCTGTAAAATTTCCGGATGGATATCGGTCAGGAAAGGTCTGTGACTACATTGTTCAACATGCAGATGTGTATCAGGAAGTTGTATCACACACAGGCTCAGATGTCGACTCGTCAGGACTTAGATTAGATTGTGATGACCCTAGAATTGTTATATCAAAATCGAATAGTGCGATTCGTGCGACGACAGAATCTGGTTTTATAGTACAACGTCGAGACGGGACAGGGGTCGAGAAGGGTGATGTCACGCGGAATATGAGATCCGCCGTTGAATCTGAGGAATTTACGAAAGTTCCTCTTCTGAACGGAGATGTTAAAGGGGTGGATATTGATGATTCTTTAGCTGAACATTTAGAGGCGTTAGGATATCGATAGAATTTTTCGCTACCTCATCAATTACTATCTAATGAAAGTACTACTAGTAACACCGGACTACCCACCACCACCTGGTGGAATCCAGACTGTTGTCAAAAACCTTGAACGCGGGCTAAATTTGACAGAACATGATCCGATTGTCCTTCAAGTGGATCCCACAGACTACGAGTCCACATTCAAGGATAGGTTACCTAGCAAGATATCATTCCAAACGGTAGCCTCGTTTAAGCCTCATCTGCATACCTACTTTAATGCAGTCTATCGTGAATCACTGAAAGCGATTAGTGAGCACAACCCAGATATTGTTCACGCGCTTCACATAAGAGAATGGCCTGCGTTATTTGCAGCCCAGAAGGTGGGTATCCCAACTGTTGTCTCTACGCACGCATTAGAGCTACGCGAAAAGCACCTCTCCTCAATCGCGTTCAGTAACTCAGATGCAGTCCATTCTGTTAGTGAATTCACGTCTTCGATTCTGCAACGGGATCACGACCTCACTCCAGATCGAGTAATTCCGCCATCAATTGACATTGGACAGTATAATGATTTCACTGACTCGGAGTATAACAGTAATGATTCAACTGTCTTTTCAATCTCAAGAATGGTTGAGCGCAAAAATATGGATACAATAGTTGATGCATGGGAAAAAATTGACCCAGATGTTCGGGAAAATCATCGACTCGAACTTGCAGGTACCGGCCCCTTATATGACTCAATAGAGAGTCAATCTACTGATTTGGAAGACGTACATCTCCTTGGTCGGATCAGTGAGACTGAAAAGCAGCGTCGACTTCAAAACGCGGACTTATTTGTTCTTCCTGCTGGTGGATCTGGTTATGACGTTGAAGGGTTTGGAATCGTATATCTTGAAGCACAAGCAACTGGAACCCCGGTGATTGGTTCTTCAATTGGGGGTGTACCAGAAGCAGTTGGTGATGCTGGACTCCTTCTGGAAGACGAACAAGATTCAGATGAACTAGCAACAAAGATGAATAGGATGCTGACTGATCCAGCTGTCCGGGACCGGTGTTCGTCTGCTGCTAATCAACGTGTTGACGAATTTGATTTAATTCCAATTGCAGATCGATACGTCGATTTATATGATCTTTTATTGCAAGAATACTGATGGACAAATTAGTTGTATCGGGACTGTTTAGTTAAGCCAGTCTGAGGAATGAACAGGCCGTCGGGTCTCTGTTGAATCCTATTTGATGGAGATTTACCGCTAAGTAGTAGTTAGATAGTGGATGGTCATACAATTCACGCAATACTGCGACTCTCAAAGGTCGCATCAAGCGCTCAATGGACGAGTTCCAGTCGGGAGATATTACTAACTAGGTCGTGTCTCCTTAGATAATACCACAAATGAGTTATTTGCGCTATCTTACTTCTATTCGTGCTCTATTGCTTTTAATAATAATTTGAAATTATATCCAGCTTGCTCTTTAAGGTCGTCGACTTTCTCTATGCTGGAAAACCGTATTGGAATCTTTCCATGTGGAGTATACGACTCAATATTCATTCTATCACATAGAGAACTCACTTTAGGAGCATAAGCAATCGGTAGTACTGGTTTTTGACAGACAGCTGCAAAGATGAGAGAGTGGTAGCGCATTGTGACCATCTTATTGACCTTACTTACTCGATCTAATGTCTCTGAAACTGAATTCACATATGGGTATGTCTCTATATCGAGGTGTCGCCTAGCGAAATCTTCATCATCCTTGTGAAATGGGATGAAAATTGGATTTTCTACACTATTACATATTCTTTTTGCGTTATTTATGTATTGTATTTTAGCAGCATCCACATCCAGATCTTTGTCATAATCAAAATAATACGACATATCTTCTCTTGATCGATTATACCATGGCCTGAAATTTACACCTGTTCGGTCATCAATTTCACACTTTGGTTCTTGATATAGAAACGCAGGACACGCTGTCTTGATAATCTCAGCATCACAGAAGCGTTCCAATATGTCTTTTGACCTTTGATCTCTAACAGTAATTAATCGAACCTTAGGTAGTATTGCATCGATCAGATCTCGTGCTTCTTCAGAACGCAATCCTGGGACACCAACTCCAATGATACACCCGTCTTTTGAAATGTAGTCTAGTCTCTTCTTCAGATGTTCTGTGCCATAAAAATCATGTATTACTCCCCCACCTCCTAGAATCATCTTTTTCGCATTGCTATCAGTGACGTTTTTGTCAAATATGTGTGTTCTATATCCTTTTTCTGTTAATTCACTCTGAAATATCTCACCTAACGCTTTGTCTCCGATATTTCCGGTCTTATAACTCCCATGGACACCAATATCGTGTGGGCGATAGATTCTATATATGCGTGATAATTGCGCTTGAACTAAACTTGGATTTCGCAGTCCTCTCTTGATCTCCTGAACTGTGTACATTACTTATCTCTAACCTCGCAGATATGGTATAACCTCCGGTTCTTTTCACTTGAATTCAGTCATCGAATTTTGACACTTCTGTTCTGTAGTCTGTCTGATTCTCGTTTAGTCCTGCCATTTGTTGAAATGTCAGGTGACTATGCAGTGTTTTAAATAACCAATTAACTAATTTACTGTTGAATCTATTCTCAGGTTCACTAGCTAATAAAATATGATGCCGCTGTGGACTAAATTGCTTTAGTTAATGACTGAACTAACCCGGTGATATTGTAGTTCATCCATTTATCTATTGACAGCATTATCACGACATAACTTAATACCCCGATGATGACTAACAATATTAACTTTCCACTACCACCGATGACTGTAATCCTCTCTCTTAAGCTAACCACAATTAGATACATCAGTGTACTCCCGATTGTAGGGTAGATGAGATAGTGAATGAGGCTTGAATAAGTCCCTTCAACAATCGACAAAACAATGTGGTATAGAACTGGCATTGTCAATAGCGCACTTCCAATTAATACATAAATCACACCGTTGGTCCCATAGATTTCTGCTGCCGGGTATATGAATATTAGAATAAAAATGACTTTGATTATCTGAATCTTTGTGTCAAAATCTGGTCGACCAACGGCCTTTAACACTGGTCCAATATTCGCCCCGATCGCTCTTATCCCTCCCCAGAATGCTAATAGTTGGATTAGGGGTATCGCTGAGGTCCATCTGTCTCCTAGAACTGTGGTGACAAAGATGGGTGCTATTGCGATAATCCCACCAACCATAGGGAAAGCAATCAGTGACGATAGCTGCACGGCACGGTAGTATCCCGCTCGAAGCCTGTTTTTATCGTCTTGTACCTTCGAATATGCAGGGAAGGTCACACGTGAAATCACATGCGTAATCTCAGTAGCTGGTGCGTTTGAAAATCTGTACGCGATCTGGTACACACCAAGTGTTGTCGCTCCAAAGAACCAACCGACAAAGGCATCATCTCCTTGGCCATAGAGGAAAATCAGAATACTCGATGCAAGTAACCATTTTCCGAAGCCGAACATCTCTTTTGCGTACTCAACGTTAAAAGTCAAATCTGGACGGTAATTATGGATGACATATGAGATTATGGTCTTCGAGACATTACTAGCTACCAAACCAGCCGCTAGTGCCCATACATTCCTAAAGACAACCGCAAAGGCTATCGCAATCACCGCATCAACCAACCTCGCAACGATTTGGTAGGCAAATTCTTTATGGAAGTCTAGGTCCTTCCGGAAATAAACCACCCCTGGGTTCTGCATACCCAGTATTAACGGTGAGATGCTCAGAACTCGTATAAGTGATTTCGCTTGAGGCTCATTAAAGACATCTGAAATAAATGGGGCTAATATATATGCTATAGACGCAATCGTGAATCCTCTTATAATTTTCATAACCCATACAGTGTTTAAATACCCATCCACGTTTTCGTCTTTGTGCTGAATTAATGCTTGATCCAGCCCTAATCGAGAAAACTGTTCGAATGCTGCGAGAGTAACTAGCCCAATACCAAGTAGTCCAAATGCAGCCGGTGACAGTAGCCTTGCTAAAACAATTATTTTTATCAGTTGTAAAATTCGATCTCCGACATTGATACCGGTCACCCAAACCCCACTTTGGATGGCTTTTTGTTCTGCAGTCCCATCTGAAATTAATCTACTATAAATACTTTGAATCGCGGATTTCAATGTTGATTCCCCATCGTTGTAAGTATCAAGTCCATTTTCTGAGTATTATGATAATATTTTCGCAGCCGTCAATGCCACGGAAACTATTTCAGTAATTATGACATGTTAGTTAACGATATTATTCACTCAACCGACCCCAACAGAAACGACCCAAAGACCATCTGCAACCCAATCACGACGGCCACGGTCGCGACGACGTCTGCGACCGCAATTGGGAGCGCACTGAATCCACTGGTCACCCACGTAACGGCCAGGTACCCACCGTAGGCCAGCCCACAGAGCAACACGACAGACCCAATCGTCGCCCCTCTCTCAAGCGAAATCCGCTTCGTGAACCACGTCGTAAACGGATCGCTAGCTCCCCGAACCGGGTCAGACGAAACCGTCGAGAAGGCCCCGAACAGCATCAACTGGAAGCCAGCCAACGTCAACAACCCGCCACCGATCCCGGTGTGAATCCCGAACTGTGCGCCACCGATCTCCAGGCCACTCCAGGCCAACACCAGCGACAACACCCCAATCACAGACAGCCCGAAGCCGGGGGCCGAAAACAGGTACCCCGGCGCATTAACCAACATGAACCGAACGTGTCGCCAGCCGTCGGGGAAGCTCTCCAAGTTCGCCTCGCCCTCGCGGGGATGGTACGTAATCGGCTTCTCAGAGATCTCTAGATCCTTCGCGCCGGCCTCCATGATCATCTCCGAGGCGAACTCCATGCCCGTCGACGAACAGTCCATGGTCTCCCAGGCGTCGCGAGTAAACACGCGCATGCCCGAGTGCGCGTCGCTCACGCCAGCGCCGTAGAAGACGTTCAAGAACTTCGTCAACAGCGGGTTCCCGACGTGTTCGTGCAGCGGCGGCATCGACCCGGGCAAGATTTCACCTTCGAGCCGCGAGCCCATGGCCATATCCGCGTCACCCGAACGAACCATATTCAACAGCTTTGGAAGCTCTTCGAAGTCGTAGGTGCAGTCGGCGTCGCCCATGGCGATGTAGTCGCCGCGGACGCGCTCGAAGGCGTACAGGTAGGCGTAGCCGTAGCCTTTGCCGTCGGGTTCGATGACGATGGCACCGTTTTCGTCGGCAATCTCGGGCGTGCGGTCGGTCGAGCTATCGGCGACGACGACCTCGCCGTAGACTTGGAGGTCTTCGAGGGCGGCTTTGACCCACTCGATACACTGGGCGATGCCACCTTCTTCGTTGAGGGTGGGCATGACGACCGAGAGGGTGGGGGTGACCTCACTGTCCGCCGAGAGGAGTAGTTCGTCACCGCTAAGTTGGATGTCCGAGGCAGACTGCCCGTTCGTCGCGCCTTCTTGTGGCGCGTCTACTGGGGATTCTGATTGGGGTTTCGTACTCATTTACTGGATTCCTCCGTCTCGCTATCGGGTGTGTCTGCGAGGGGCGACAAGCGTACACACTCCGAGTTGACGCGTACTATCAGATAGACGAAAGCACACCTATAAAGAATTTGGCCTCTTCCTGTCTGAGGGTGTGTTAGGTCTTACAGGGCATTTAGATTGTTCTGGTCGGCTACTTGTGTGTCCGTTCCTCACGGGATGGCGACCGTGGCTCACGAAGATATAACGGCCATATCGGTGTTAGAACAACTGTGTGAACTGTCTCGGGTTCCGACGGGCGTCTCGATTCGACGAAGAAAAGCGGTGACGGCGTGGTTACTGCGGTGCGGTCTGGGAGTGCAGGGTAGCAGAGTTCGACCCGGATTCGGAGGTCCAGACGACGCGGATGGACTCGCCCTCCCAGACGGCGTCCCCAGTTGCGTTCTTCACGACCGTCGCGGAGCTACCGGCTCCGACGGTCGCCGGGAACGGACTGCTGAACAGGTAATCATCGGTCGTATCGGCGGCGACGCCGGTTCCGTCGACGGACACGGTGAGGCGGTCTGCCGAGATGCTGGTCCCGGATTCGTGCGTGATGACGAGCTGGGCGTCGGTATCGGTGTCGGATACGTCGTTGTCAAAGTCGAAGCTGAAGCTCGCCTGTGGGGACGTGTCACCGACTTGGTCGCCGAGGCCGAGGACGAACGTGCCGATGACGGCCGCGAGGATGACGGTAATCGCGACCATCAGAATCACGCCGATGACCGGTGAGACGGCGGATTCGTCTTTGAAGAGGGTTGTGAGTTGCATTTGAATGTCCTGTGCCCGGACAGGGGTGATCGGCGGGCGATGGCGGTCGAACCGCGAAATCGGGTGCGACGCCTGTC
Organism: Haloferax sp. KTX1; assembly: GCF_902410085.1. Lineage (NCBI taxonomy): Archaea > Methanobacteriati > Methanobacteriota > Halobacteria > Halobacteriales > Haloferacaceae > Haloferax > Haloferax sp. KTX1. The sequence continues at coordinate 221,895 of NZ_CABPRH010000006.1, forward strand.
GACTGTGTGCGACCTGCCTGTGGGGCTTACCTGTTCGTTCGGCGGGAACGGTCTTAAAGACAGATTGAGCGACTGTCACAGCGGACAGACAATCTCTCCCAGTGGTCTGTGTGGCACGGCCCCGGAGCCAAAATCGCGATTCGCCACCGAACTGGCTCGCCTCAAGTGAGCAGTCGCTGAACGACACGCGCTGACTGCCGTGGCGTTCGTGACGGTGCCGGTCGTCGCGCGGCCCTCCGTGACGCCGCGCCGACTGCTGTGGGCGCACCCACGCGAACGAAAATAATCAGATTCAGATATATTCTGTACAGCGAGTAAAATTGAGACTGCCAAGATCATTAGTTCACATCCACACTTAGTATTCTATATTATTATGCGAAAAATAACAATAAACACATTAGATTGCGAATTAACCCGACTAACAGCTACTATTGGAACAAAGAACCCCGACTTAGATAACGACAGTTCATATACGAAAACAATACATATTCAGAATATACTCTAGTTCTGATACTATTGTTCGAACTACCAATGCGACTGTTTCCACACCGGAGACGAAGCAACGGAAAGGTCACCGACCTGTGTCCAAGCGAGTCCCTTGGTAGACAGCCCTAATGTGGCTGCGGTGAGAAAGACGTCAGTCGGCGTCGTTCTGTTCTGCTCGTTCGGTCACCTCGTCCCACGCACAGAGTTGGAGCGCATTCCGGAGGTGGAAGTTCTTCTCGTCGGGGTCCTCCGTTTCGAGCGCCTTGTGCAGGTGGACCTTGGTCTGTTCGACGAACGTTGACTGCTCACTCATCGCTGTGACGTCCCCTTTCATCGGTCGTTCCCCGTCCGGGTACGTTCCGAGTACCGCGACGTGTAATATTGTACAACCCAACCATCATGTCTAATAGCTAATCTAATCTAAAAAGTGTTTCTAGACCGTCTACCTCTTATGTGGTGTCTTCTCGGTGCGCTCTAATTCGAACCGAGGCGCTGATATTTCTTCTACACGAAAACGCGAAGACCTGACATCTAGTCGGCTTGAGACAGTCGAAATGAGACTCGGTCCGAGTTGGCCGACTGAAACGGTCCGTAGTACTAGTCGCGAGCGAAGCCGACTTGGTAGTAGTCGGGCGTTTCGGGGCAGTCTTTTTCCTTTCGGGTCCAGCGGTAGGTGCTGTCGGTGTCGATGCTGTTGTCTCGCGTGTAGATTCGGAGTAGCTCCCCTTCGAGCGGGCCGCTCTCGTATTTGAAGTTCCACCACGGGAACGGGAGCGCGCCACCTTTGCCCGGGGGGAATCGCCCGCCTTGACCCTCACACCGGAACGGAAGCGAGTCGTCGCGACAGGACCCGTCAGGCGTCTGGTTGTCGCACGATTCGGCTTCGAGGATGACGAACGACTCGTCCGGGTAGTACTCGTCTTCCTTGACGATCGCTTGGCCGCCTTTGCCGTTCGCGGCCGCCGTCCCCGTCGCGAGCAAGAGCGCTCCCGTTCCGGCCGACGCCTGCAGCACCCGTCGACGTGTGACCCCGTCGCGAGAGCCAGACGGTTCCCGATCGGCCGCCGATTCGTCCGGCGAATTTGACAGTGGCATCATACAGTCCACTCGGACAGTTCTAATCAAGATTCCGTCAGACAACTGTTCGTCGGCTGTCGTGTCGTCACGACGCTAAATTTATAATGATTGTTGATGTACTATCTATGTGGGGAGCTAACAGATGTACAACCAACATGGGGGCGTGCCCGACGACGACCAACCGACACAGCAAGTGGTCCAGCCCGCACAGATCGACGCGACTGAGCGGTACGTCTGTAGTCTGATCGGCCTCGGCGCGGTGGCGGCGGTACTGTTTCTGTTTTATCCGCTCTTGCTCGCGGTCACGCGGCCGCTCCACCTGTTGTCGATCACCGCCCTCGTCTTCGTCCTCGCAACGGTCTGGCTGGTCGTCTGGTTGGGGTCGGAACTGGTCTGGGAGTGGCAAACTGGTCGACTCTTTCCTTGAGCTATCTTTCTAGCACAATTCGTCGCTGACGGCGGGACAGCCCCATTGTGTCAGGCGAGTGCCATCTAGTAGTTCTGCCCACTAACTCCTGCCTACTGTATTAGGCCGGCCTAAAAATCGACGCATTTTTATCTATTTAGGCGAGCCTAAAACTCGCATGACATCGAAATTCGGCCCGAAGAACGGTGTATTAGTTGGATTAGTAACGGTTGTTTGTTTACTCACGGTTGGAAGTGCAGTGGGTGGTGCGGCGGCGTCACCCGCACATACCGCAGTAACTGGAGTGAGCGTGTCCGACGACGAACCGGAAACCGGCGACCGTATTATAATAACCCCGACAATTAGTCATTCCAGTTCGGGAAGCGGCAGTTTCGAAATCACGGAGGTGACGGTGGAGGACCGTTCTGGGACGAAACACAGCGAAGCGAACCAGATCGGCGTTCTCGGTGCCGGCGATACCGCCGAAGTGCCGATTAGTGCGCGCTTCGCCACCGCCGGTGACAAGCGACTGACGGTGCACGTGCGCGGTCGGTATTACGACTCCGAAGGTACGACGTCGGAAATCGTCCACCTCAAGCATCCGGTGTTCGTCACGGTCTCGGAACCGAGCACGTCGACGACAGTTCCACCGCGGGTCCAAATCGAGACCCGCCAAGCGGTCGCCGAGACTGAGACCACCGTGGCGGTCACGGTGTCGAACGGCGACGACGAGGCGCTGACGGACCTGTCGCTCCGACTCGACTCGGTTACCGGCGAGATGCAGGCTCAGACCGCGCTCACGCCGGTCCTCGCCGCGGAAAACTCGACGACCTACGAGTTCACGGTCGAACCGTCGGAGGCGGGCGAGACCGCCCTCAAGGCGACGCTCCGCTACAACGACGGCGAGACCGTCGAGGCGTTCGACACCATGCAGGTCGAGTCGCTCCGGGACGACGTGTCGGTCTACGCGACCGCCTTCGAGGAAAACGACTCGGTCGCCGTTCGGTATCGAGTCACCAATCACGGGAACGCACCCATCGACAACGTCGTGATCTCGGGCGCGTCGAACCGGTCGGCACTGCCGACGACCTCGCTTCGGTCGGTCGCCGCCGCGACCTCGGAGACGGTCGTCGTCGAGGTCAACGAGCGCCCGTCGGACACCGCAACGGTCGCCGCGACGTACGACGTCGGCGAGACGACCGGCCGGGCGACGCAGTCGGTCCAGTTCGATTCGTCGACGCCCGCCTCGGGAACGAACGCACTCACGATGAACCTCGGTAGTGCGGACCCCTCGAACTCGTCGACGTTCCTGCTCAGCGGCTTCTTCGGCGGTCTCGTGGTGACTGCGCTGTTGTTCACCGGCCGCCGGTGGGTCAGAGACGACTGAGTTCAACACGGGCACAGAGACCTCCCCGAACCCTGTCAGAAAAGCCGTGCAAGACTTAGAGGGAGAGTTCAGCAACGTTTCACCGATGGTTATGACATCCTCCCCGGCGCGAACGCCGGGGTTTCCTCTCGCTGGGGGGATCGCTTACCGACCCACGGAGGCAACTTGCGGGTTCGTGCGCTCCTCGTTGGAACAAGAGCGTGGTGACTCTGACCAGTCGTGGTCGTTCCACTTGAGGCGCACGGGCCGTGCCATCGGCCGTGCTACGTCGGTCTGCCGTTGACGAGACACAGCGTGTCTCGTTCGCCAATCAGAACGTTCTGAGTTCTGATGACGTCTCAGGAATGTTTCGGACGCTGTGAGGTCTGCGTGGCCCTCGAAACCGCACGGGCACGTCAGCGTGTCGCGGTGGCGTGTCGTCCGATCTGTTGAACCGCAGTTCGGACACTCTTGAGAGGTCCATGCTTCCGAACGAACCTCCACCGAGATACCATACTCCTCGGCGGTACAGGCGAGTCGGTCGATGAACTGCCGGAACGCCCAAAAGTTGTGCGTCTTCGCGTTCGCTTCGACCGACCAATGCGTGTCGAGTACGTCTGTGAGTGCCCCGACGTACACCGTGGAGATGCCTTCGTTGTGCAACCGTTCTATGAGGTCACGTGCGAGTGCGTCTTGGGCGTGGTCGCGTCGGCGCGTCCGACGGCGGTACAACGAGCGTATCCGATGACTGCTGTACCTGCCGTCGTCCAAGAGCGATTGGAGACGAGCGATTTCTCGCGTCGTCTCGCGGAACCGCTCGAACAGGTCGCACCCCTCGTACAGCAGTTGCGTGCCGGTCGTGGTCGTGCAGGCGACGAGGTTGTTCGCACCAATATCCAGAGCGGCGGTTTCGTCCGCCAGTGGGTGTGCCAGCCGAGAATTGTCTACGGTGACTGGCTGAAAGGCCCTGAACGTCTGTGCAGTCTCGTCCCAGAACAACTCCAACCGGCCTTGCTTGTCGTACTCTTTCCAGTTTGGTTCGCCCCGGACTTCGAGCCAAAGCCTCTCGCGGTATCCAAGACCGTACTCCTCTTTCAGGTCTTGGCCGACGAGGATTTCGAGCCGGGAGTATTCGCCCCACTCGACAGAGTACGACGTGTTCCGAATGTACGTTCGGAGTTCGCGGCCGTCCTCGGCGTTGCCCCAGTATCCGGGCTTGCCGTTTGCTTCGCCCTTCTTTTGGAGCGCGAAGAACGACCGCCACGCTTCGCGGTTCTTCCGTTCGATTTGCTGAACGGTCGAAGCCCCGAGCGTGCCGCCGTAGCGCCCGCGATACTCGCTGATGTCCCATACGTCCGCGTCGGAGTCGGCGTAGTGTTCGCGGCGCTCGTAGTTGATCTCGTTCCAGAGAGCGGCAGAAGCGTCCAATAGGCGTCGAAGCAACACCTCGTCCGCGTCGGACAGAGGAACCACCTCGAAGGTGTTGGTCCGCTTCATCAACTACTGGTTCGTGCGCCACATTGATAAACCAATGGTTAATCAATGGTGACATGGCAACGACGGTCCAAATCGAGATAGAGGATGACGAACAGTACGAGCGGTTACGGGCGATTAAGCGGCACAACGGGCTGACGTGGAAGGGGATGTTGCTCCACGCGGCGGAGAACTTGGATACCCCGGACTGAGCATTGTCGGCGGTTGTGTCCTTGTTGTCGGATTCACGCCCGCCGTGAACGGCGGGACTCTCTCCTTGATTCAGGTAGTGGGGCCAGAGTTCGGTGCAAGACCGTCCGAACGCTTATTTGTAGAGATCGACTCAATTCCGATAGAGATGGCCAGCACGACTCGTGACAACCGTAACGGGGGCGTTGAGTTCATCCACGAGGATGATGGACGAGTCACCGCAAAGGACATCGAGACGGGTGTCGCTTCCTTCGGTGACGACCGCGCTGAAGCACTGCGGATGCTCGCTGACGCCCTCGATGCCTACCACGGGAAGGGAGAGCCCGTCGATGAAGGCGAGCTGGCCGCCGAACTCAGTCTCAGCGAAGACGAACTCGGGAGCGAAGGCCGCCCGCCGTGGCACGAGTAACGTGGGCCGGACGACGTTCACAGGCCGGGAAGTCGCGAAAGTGCTGATGAAATTCGGCTACGAACCGAAGTCACGGACTGGGAGTCACCTCACGCTGGAGTACGTCACCCCCGACACTGGCGAGGTTCGACGGCCGACTGTTCCACTTCACGGCGAGATTCCTCGTTGAACACTCGGGAGTATCGCGGAGCAGTGCGGTGCAGAAGACTCCCACTCGTTCTGTGAGTGGATTGACGACCACTGTTAGGACTCGTCGTGAAGACTGCGCTCCCTGTGGATACACCCGTATCTGCCCAGGTTCGCCATCACGCTGAGACGCTCGTCAGACGTAGATTCGGTCGGCGAGGAACTGTTGGACCTCGTCGTACAGGGCCTCACCGTCGACCGAGTCGGTCGTCGCTTGCCGAAACAGGATTCCGGCGACGAACGTGATGATGTGTTCGCTCGTTCGCTCTGGGTCCACCGGCTTGAACTCCCCCTGTTCGATTCCCGCTTCGATGGTCTCTGTGAGCCGTCGTTTGACCCTGTTTTCCGATTCGGTGAAAATCGAGCGATAATCCGGGTTCGAAATCGACTGCGTTCGCAGTTCGACGAACGCCTTCGCCAGTTGCGTCAGTTCGGCCTCCGGCTGGCAACTCAGCGACGGCGCTGCGACGAACAGGGTCAGAAACCGTTCGAGCTCTTCGCGCGGTGTCGTGTCCTCCTGTTCGAATATCTTCGCGAGGAACCGCCGATGCACGACGTCTAAGAGTTCCGCCAGTAACGACTCCTTGTTATCGTAGTAATGGTAGATGACCGATTTGCTAATGCCGACTCGGTCGGCGATTCGCGAGATGGAGATTCCGCTGTAACCGGACTCAAGCAAGATCTGGTGGGTCGCTTCGAGGATGGCCTGTTGTGTCTGATGGCGATCTGTGTCCGCTGAATCCGAGAAGTAGGTCATGAATTCTGGTGTCGTCAGCGAGGGTTCTAGCGTAGATAGTGTCGAACCGTACTTAACGGTGTCTTTGGTCGGGATCGAAAGCCGTGTCGACCGCGTTCCGGTCTCGCATCGAACCCCGACGTCTCGAACGCTCGGCGTCTCCTCTCTACGGCGTTCTCGATGCACCCGCCTGCCGGCAAACGGCGAGCGACCTCAGTCGTCGTCCGTGTCGTCACCGTCCGCAACGGCTTGGAGCGCAGTCAGTCGCTCGGGCGGGGCGACCCCGCCGAGGACGACTAACACGCTGAGCGCGTCCGCATCCGGCCGCGGGTCGTCGCCGTTTCGAACCTCCAAACTCCCGGTCTGGTCTTCGAGCCAGCCCTGATTCTGGCTGATCGCATCGCGATTGAGCCACGCCGGCCGCCCAGTGATCACGAGCAAGCCTCTCGATGCCGTCCCGATCTCGCAGGGGAGCGTCAACTGTCCGCGGACGGCCTCTCGGGTCTGTGTCGTGATCCGGTTCAGCGAGTCGATCTGGTCGACGGATTCGGTGTCGTCGCCGATGAGACGCTTGAGACGCCCACGAACGCTCGTATCGCGCGGCGGGAGCGGGCGTTCGGAATAACCGAGCGTCGCCAGCCCACCGCCGCGGAGCGTGTTCATGATCTCGGAGGCATCGACGACGCTTTCGCCGACGTCGTCGGCGGTCGTAACCTCGCCCGCTGCGAACAGCGTGCCGAGGCGGCGCGCGAGTTCCGCGTTGAGCGTGTCGTACGTCTCGTCGGACACCGGCTCGTCTTTGACTCGCGAGGCGGTGTCGAACCCGAAGACGTGGTCCGTGGTCGATACGAGTCGGCGGAGCGACCGCAGCGTGTTCGAAGCGCGCTGTGGGTCAGTCGTCGACGTCGAGAAGACGCCGACACCGTAGACCGGCTGGTCGTACATCTCGGAGAGGCGCTCGGCGATGACTGCGGCAGTTGGGCCACCCGTCCCGCCGCCGAGACCGGCGCAGACGACGAAGGCGTCGCTCGCCGCGATCGGTGCATCGTCGGTCGGTTCGAGGAGCTGCCGGTGTTCCTTCTTGGCGGCTTCGGTACCACCGGCGGCGTCGCCCTCGAAGCCTTCTCCGTTGGTTTCGGCCGTGCCGAACAGTACGCGCGCGTCTTCGGGGACCAGCTCTAAGGCGTCGAGATCCGCGGCGGTCGTATCACACGCCGCCGCGCCGCCGACGAAATCCGCCTTCAGCTGGCGCTCGTAGCGAAGTAGTTGATCGACGACTTTCCCCCCCGCCTTCCCTGCCCCGAAGCAGAATACGTTCATTGGTTGTCTGTGCTGTTACACACCGGGCGAAAAAAATCTCGGTTTCCCCCGGTTGCGGTCGACGTTCCGTTTCGAGAACTCCGTACGGACCGGCTGTCTGCGTGTGTGAACGCTCGTCTCGAAGGGGGGCACGGTCACCCGCCGACCCTCAGACCCGTCTTCAGAGCCGAGCGAATGCCAGACTCACGCCGTACCGCCCGCGCCGTCCGGGCCGCCCGCCGTTTCGGTCGTCTCTGCGTTTTCGCCGTGGACGAGGCGCGCCCAGACGACGAGCGCCGGCGGCAAGACGACAAGCGAGGCCACGTACGAGTACAGAATCGAGACCCCGGTCAGGAGCCCGAACTGGCCGAGAATCGGCGTAATCGCGATGACGAGCACGCCGATTCCGGTCACCGTCGTCAGCATGCTGCCGGTGAGCGCGCCACCGGTCCCGCGCACCGTGTCGGTCAGCGCAACGAAGACGTCCGTACCCTCGTCGTACTCCTCGGCGAACCGATGGACGAGGTGCGCCGAGTAGTCGATGCCGAGACCGATCCCGATCGACAGGATCGTTCCGGTCATCACGTTGAACGGGATGTCGAGATACCGCATCGTCGCGGCGATGGCGGCGACGGTCACCATGATCGGGACCAGGTTCACGATCCCGAGCGAGGGCCGACCTTCGAGCAGGGCGTAGATGATGATGAGGAAGACCGCGGAGCCGCCGAGCGCGAGCACGAGGCTGATGAACGCCGACTGCGCGATGACGTCCGAGACGGCCTTCAGTATCACGACGTTGCCGGTCGCAGTCGCTTCCGTGCGGTAGCGGTCGGCGACCGCGCGCGTGTCTTCGGTCACGTCGGCCTGACTGGCGTCGGATTCGACCGCGTACTCGACGCGCGCGGAGGTGTAATCGTCGGTGATGTAGTTGAGCGCCTGGTCGCGCGCGGGTGACGCGAGGAGCGCGTCGTAGATCTGCTTGAGGTTGTCGTCGGGGATGCCGTTCGCGTTGCGGTCGTTCCGAGCGACGAGCGCCGCGAATTCGGGGTCCCGCTCCGCGTAGCTCTGGATGACGGTGATGATGCTCGTCTCCCGCGCGTGGCCGTCGTCGACGACGAAGCTATCCGGGGGGCTGTCTCCGGCCCGCCACATGGACTCTAAGGTACCACCGTCCGTGAGCGAGCCCCGGACATACACCGTCGTGACGTCTTCCTCACCGGTCTGGAAGTTGTCTTCGAGGAAGTTCGTGGTCTCCGTCACGGTGTAGTCACGCGGTTGCAGTTGCTGGGGGAACAGTTCGAGGTACTCGGGGTTGTCCTCCGGCGGGAGGAACGAATCCTGCGTGAAGCGACTATCGACGCCCGACCCGTAGTACCCCATCCACGCGGTACTCACGACCAACGCGACGAGGAACACCTTCGGGGCGATGCGGGCGATGTGAATCCCGACGGGGAGGATCTTCCCGAGGAACGAATCTTCTGCTCCGAGCGGTTCGGAGCCGAATTCGGGGAACCCGACCCGCTCTCGGAGGCGGTCCATGTACACCTTGGCCGCCGGCAGGAAGATGCCGAAGATCAGGAAAGTGAACACGATGCCGACGGCTGCGACGATACCGAAGTCCCGAATCGGTCCGAGGTCGCTCGATGCGTTGGCCGCGAAGCCGATCACGGTCGTCCCCGTGACGATGGTGAACGCAACGAGGAGTTGGTCAGTCGCGGTTCGCATCGACTCTTGGATTCCGAAGCCCTCGGTCCGCTCTTCGCGATACCGGTTGATCGCGTGGATCCCGAAGTCGATACCGACCGCGAGGAGCAACGGCGGCACCGCGATCAGCATCTGCGAGAACGCGATTCCCGCGAGGCCCATGAAGCCGAACGTCCAGAGGACGGCCATCGCGAGGGAGACGACCCCGATCAGGAGGTCGATCGGGTCGCGGTAGGCGAACACCAAGAAGAACAGAATCAGGACGACCGCCGCGGGCACGACGAGCGCGAGAGAGTCGCCGATGACCGAGGAGAACTCCTCGGAGAGGATTCCACTGCCGAAGACCCGAATATCCCCGCCGACGGAGCTGACGATGAACTCGGCGTGTCGTTGGATATCCGTAAGCGGGCTCTCACCGCCCGTCCCCGCCGAGTCGGACACCTCCGCGGTGAGCGAGTGGGTGACGATACCGATCGTCGCGGACGCAGACGCGGAACGCGCGTTGAAGTCCTCGCTCAGACTCGACCGAATCGCGGGGTTCTGTTCGACGGCGACTTGGACTGCGCGGTCGATCTCCGTCGGCGTCGCCTGCTCGACGGCGTCGATCTCCTCGGCGAGCGTCGTGGCCGACGGGTCTATGGTTCTGGCGACGGCGCGGGCGACGCTCGTCGTCTGTACGACCGATAGCTCGGGATTGGCTTGCAACCGCTGTTGGGCCCTGAGCATCCTGAGTAGCTCGGGCTTCGACAGGACGTTCGTCCCCGATTGAATGAGCTGTGTCGTACCGGTGTCTTCTTCGAACGCCACCCGCTCGAAGTTGTCGTTGACCTCCTCGAACGCCTGATACGCGGCGACGTCTTCAGTAAACTGACTGGTTCCAGACGAGGTTCCAGACTGTCCAAGCCCGGCGGAAAACCCCGCCGAAAGCAGTAAGAACGCGAGGAGCACTGTCTTCGGTTGGTCGACTATCCAACCGTCGACAACGTCGATGTAGTGCTGGTAATCGATCTGGAAGTCCATTAGTTACTCGTCCGTGTTGAAGCGCCGCCAGCCGAACACGCCGAGCACGCCGATCACGACGACCGCACCGACGATCAGCCCGATCGGGAGGCCGCCGCCCTGCGACTCGATCACTTCGATCGGCGTGGTGTACGTTTGGGACACTTCCGTGTCTCCGTCCGGCATCTCGTACTGGAAGTCGAAGGAGACCGGATAGCGCTTCGGCAGCGCGCCGGCCCCGGCGCTCAGCGCAATCGTGAACTCCTCGGATTCGCCCGGCTGGAGCTCGCTGATGATCCCTTCATCGTTGTCGCTGCTGAGCGGGTCGCTGACGAACGCTTGGGCTTCAATGTTCGTGAGCGGCTCGTCACCGTTGTTGGTGACCCGAACGCGGACCGCTCTGTCACTTCCGGCTTCGATCGTGTTGTTGACGACTTCGACGATAAAGCGGTCCTGATGCGGAGCGATCTCTGCGTTGGTCGTGAGCCCGTCGCTGACTCGAATGTTCCCGCGGCTGTTGCGGTACTCAACCGAGAGGTTGAGCTGTTGGACGTTCGCGCTCGCGGCGTCGCTAACGCCGACCTCGTATTCGAACGTGGCACTGTCGCCCGGTTCGAGGTCCGGCAGCGCGTACTCGGACGTCTCGACGTTGATGTTCGGATTGCTCGAACTGAACCGGAGCACCGGGTCGTCGACGCGTTTCGGTCCGTTGTTGACGACCGTCCCCGAGACCGTTCCGTCCGCGCCGACGCGGAGGTTCGTAGAGACGTTTTCGAGGGCGAAGCTCTGTTCTTCGGCGGGGGTGACGCCGACGTTCAGCGTTCGCGACGTTCGAGCGATGCCGTCGGTATCGGTGTAGTCGACGTCGAGATTGACCGTGTAGCCGCGCACCGTGGCGTCTTCCGCGAGCGAGACGGTGTAGTTGACCGTCCGACGCTCGCCGACGGCCCAGCGGCCGACCTGGGCGGTCGAACTCTCCGAACCCGTTCCGAACACGAGTTCGTCGCTCCGCGAGGTCGCCGTGACGCTCGCTTCGCTCGCAGCGCGGGTGCCGGTGTTTTCGATCGTCACGGCGAGGTCGCCGGTGTTCCCGACCTGCGCAGTCGACGACGTCTCGACGACCTCGAACCGCGGCTGGTCGCGGACGCGGACCGTCACGTAGTGGGTCCTCGTTCGCGTGTTATCCGTGTACTCGGCGCCGGACGGGTCGTAATCGACGAGTCGCGTGTACGTGTACGACACCTCGATCGGAATTCGATACGTTCCGGGAGTCGCGTTTTCGGAAACCGTGATATCGATCGGCGCGAGGTCGACAGTGCCTGTCGGGACGTTCCCGGCACCGATCGTGCCGGTGTTCACCTCAATCGGCGCGTCCCCGGACTGTGCTTCGACAGTGACGCCGCGGGCGGTCGTCACCCGGCTTTCGTATCGCTCGGGGCCCGACTGATCGATCTGACCGTTGTTTCGGAGTGTGAGCCGGAGCTGCGACTGCGTCCCGGGCTCGAACTCGCTCGTCGAGGTGAACACGTCGATGTCGGGCGACCCGTACACCTGCCCCGAACTGGCGGTCTGGGCGACGACCGGGGTGACCAACGAGGTAGTTAGCACGAAGACGAGACAGAGGGCAAGTAGCGTAGAACGAAGCGTGTCTCTGTACATCAGTACGTTTCAGACGTGTGAAGGAGGACGCTGATTTGACAAGACACTCGGGACAACACCTGTGTATACATCTCTACTAACAGTAGCGACACACAACTAATATCTTTTGTGGACACTGGTCGGTGAGTCAACAGAAAACCCGCTATTTGACGGGCGAAACCACGTCACACGGACGGTTATCGGGGGCAGTGACGGCCGGTGACAGCACACAACCCAAAACTGGTCTCTCAACTGACGTGCAAGCGTCCTACAGGCGTTTGAGGATGGTGACTGTGACAGAAAGTACTTACTGCCGGACCAGATAGTCAGGGGTATGAGTCCACGGACCCGCTCGATACGAACATTATCTGTTATCTTCTTGTTGATTCTCGGGCTGACGGCGGTTCCTAGCGGCGCAATCGCTGTGCACGCGTTGGACCCCACAGACGAATCGGTACGGTTCGCCGACGCCCAGCGGGTCGAGCAGCAAGGCGACTTCGTAAAACGCACGCTGGTCCTCAACAACACCGACGAGGCTAGACTCCAAATCTCATCTGCGGAAGGCGACTTCTCGGCGACCGTCTTAGCGACCGACGGCTCTGGCGACGGCGTTGTCACCGTGGTGTTCGACACGGCGAACGCGAACGACCCCAACACCGCATTCCGGACGGCGGACGCAAACGATACTCTCTCTGTCCTCACGCGCCCGAATGCGGCCGCCCCTGAAGCACTTCCGACCGGCCGGTACAACGTAATCGCCTCCGCCGGCCAGACCCGGATTGCGGACCGTCTCTGGATTGAGCCCCCATCGGTCCGAGGAAGTGCGGCGTGTTCGGTACCAGCCACCCAGCAGGCCGGTAACGTCGACTGTGCTGACCGATCGCGCGGGAGTGGGTCCGCTCCCGTCGTCGCGGTCGGTGACGACGCAGTCGTGCAGTACCACGTGAGCGGGCTCGAAAGCGCTGTTCAGCCCTCCGCACCCGGCACACAGCAGATGTTCGCACGGAACGCGTCCACGGGCGCGCGCACGACACACGTTGTCCAGTGGTCGCCACAGACGGACGTCCGGACGAGTCAAACGTTCCGAATCGACTACCGTGCAGGTCCATCTCCCTCCCTCCACAGCTCGCAGTTGATCGAACACATCGGAATTGATACCGATGCCGACGGTGATATCGACCGGTCGCTCAGAACTACCGTCAATCGATATCAGGTCACATCCAGTGGTGGGCTGACAGTCGCATTCGACGAACCTGTCTCGGTCGCGGACAACGAGACGCTGCTGTTCGAATATCACGTTGTCAACCCCCGTACGGAGGGAACGGGCGCTGTTTCGGTGTCGTTCGGAGGGGAGACGACCCACAGTCGTCTCGAATACACGTCGAATGCCCTCGGTAACGTGGGTCCCGGCGTCAACCTCCACGTCGAGAGTTCCGAGATGGACTTCGTCTCTCCGCAGACTGTGTTCGACGTCGCATACGACGCGGAGACTGACACGCTCAACGTCGTCGCTGACTCCATGCGCTTGGAAACCGGGACGTACAACGTGACTGTCGTAATCGACAGCGAGATCCACGCTGACGGGAAGCGAGTCGTACTGACCGAGTCGTTCACGGTCGCCGAACCGTCGGTGGACAACCTTACGGCGACCATGTCCGGTACGAAGCTTAACGTCTCGGCACGGACCAACCTCGCCCCACAGACCAAGATGGACATCGACCTCACGATGTCACAGGAGGGCTCCACCTACTTCTCCCGCTGTCTGACGACTGTCGGCCAGAGCGGCGTCGTCTCCTGTAACTTCACGCCGGCGGGGGCTGGGGCCGCAAACGTCTCGATCAGCTACAACGACACGGTCGTCGCGGGGCCGAAAGAGATCGAAATCGAGTCGAACGCGACCACTCGCGATGAGTCTCATCCGCGTGGTACTGCCGCCGACTCACAACTGAAGTCGTGGCTCGTCCGTGAACACTTGGCCTGACGACGGAGTCTCGTAGGCGGTGTACTCGCCGTCTCCCGACGTGGGGGCGCGATGACTCCGCCAACCCGTCTGGACGTGTGCCCGACGGAACTGTTGGCAATCTCAGACGGCTGTTTTTCGCAGCGCCGTGGTCACGATCCACTGAGTTCCTACAGTTGCTCCCCTCGAACTCCCCGCCCGAGGTACAATTCGGGCCGGCCTGAGAGCCGCGTTTCGAGCGGCTCGTCTCAGTGGTCGTGATTCGTGGCATCTCGTCTACCTCTGAGAATGGGTCCGCCATCGTCGTCGCGATCGTGCTTGTCAGCATCGTTGCTGGGGGTTTGGTCGGGGGAATGCCCCGCTGGAGACCGTTTTCTCGGGCGTCCGTCCCCGAGAGTTGGCCAGAGCGGTCCGACCGTCTCCACTATCATACTGACGTTACGTGCGTGCGGATGGCCCGACGCTAAGCGCGAGACGGCAACGAGAATGTGACCAATCAAGCAACAGAAACAGAAAGCATTTACCAAGGCCGCTTATATGGTTCTACCGTACCCCTGCCCATCCCCCGCTAGTAGGGATCCGCGTCATAGCGATGTGCGTGGAAAATACTGGCGCTACAAGTACACTATGACAAAGATCAAAAATCAAACGCGTGCGATACTTCTCGCAGCGCTGATGGTAACCTCCGTCTTTGTGGGGACCATCGCGCTGACCGGAAGTGCCGCCGCGGAGCGTGGAGATCTCGACGCAGACAATGAGAACTTCAACAAGACAATCGCAGCCGGAGACCGTGTCTTCCTCGGTGAGGAAATTAACACGGACGCTGGCTTCGCCGAGAACAACTCGCTTCTGACGGGTGTCGCAGGTAACGCAGAAGGTGTCACTCTGGACCTGAACTCGCCCATCCCACAGAGTACGGATGACCAGCCGCTTGGTACCTACTCTACTGATGGTGTGAGCGGTTCCCCCAGTGTCACGCTTCTGTCGCCGCGCATCACTGACAGCGAAGTCCTGACGGGCGGCGGTGGCGATGTCACCGGCTCCGCTATCAGTTCGGGCGACGCTGACAACCTCTACGTCAACGCTGAATACAACTACGAGTCGGCCGAGAAGGTCGAAGTGACCGTTGAGGACGCGAGTGGTACGGACATCACCAACGAAGTTCTGAACGGAACGGACGCCTTCATTGACGACGGCTCGATCGGCGGCACCTCGCCGAGCGCCGGCGGCGTGGCTCTCGACATGTCCGGTCAGGACGCTGGCGAGTACACGATCAGCCTCGAAGGCGCTGAGGACCTCGACTTCGGCTCGGCGTCCGAGACGCTGACGCTGACGATCTCGTCGCAGGACGAGGTCGGCCTCGAACTCGACAGCGAGTCCGTGACGCAGGGTACTGACGTTCAGTACACCGTCACGAACGGTATCGACGGCAACGAACACGTTGTCGCTATCGACCTCTCCGACCTTCAGAACGACGCCACGACGGAAGACGCAAAGGCGGTCTTCCGTAACATCGGCGACACCTCGGAAGTCGGCATCGCAAACAGCACCGCTACGAACGCAAGCGATTCCTCCACGGGACCGACGATTGACAACGCGGACATCGCGTACGCAATCGTCGAAATCGACGGCGCGAGCGGCGTTGGCGGCGTTGAAACGCAGTACCTCGACGACAGCGACGTCGACCTCGAAGTCTACGACGCTGGTGTGAGCCCGACTGCAGCGATCGGTATGGATCCGACGAACGACATCACGCTCACCATCGAGGAGGGCGGCACGTCGCTTTCGAACCCGACCGGTCAGTACGTCGTTGGCTCGGAAGTCGACATTAACGGTACGGCTACCAGCTCCGACAGCGTCGCAATCTACGTCCGCGACGATGGCGACTGGCAGCTCCTCGAAATCGGCGGCGACAACGAAATTAACGTCGACGCTGACGACACGTTCGAAGAGGAAGACGTTGCGATCTCGAACCTCGGCGGCGACGGTAGCAGCATCCTGTCGCTGACGGGTACCTACCGCATCGGTGTCATCGACGCGTCCGACGCTGACGTTAACGGTGACGGTTCCGTCGACGACGCGCTTTCGACGTCTGACTTCACGAGCGGCGTGAGCAGCAGTAACTCGCTCCGCGTGGTCGACCAGGGTCTGACCGGTCAGTTCAGCACGATCAACGGTCAGGTCGCTCCTGTCGACTCCGGAACGGTTGACGTTAACGGTACCGCCACCGGTGCCGACACCGTCCTCGTCATCTTCGTCGACGAGCGCGGTAACGTCAACTACCAGGAAGTGAGCGTTGACAGCGACGGTACCTTCGAAGAGGACGACATCACCGTCGGCCTCACGCAGGGCCGGATCACCGCCCACATCCTCTCGGTCGGTCGTGACGGTAACGTCGGTGACGGTTCGCTCCCGCCGGCCAGCGGCAGTGGCGACCTCTCCGAACTGATGACCTACCTCGACGATCTTGACGCAGGTAGCAACAACGGTGAGCAGGTCAACGAGCTCATCGCCTCCGAAACGGTTGACGAGACGGCGAGCGACGACCTGATCGTCACCGAGACGTTCCGTCTGTCCGAGTCCTCGACGTCCATCGACTCGATCTACCCCGACGCCGCTGAAGCGGCTGGCATCAACCCGGTCGCAACCGGTGAAACGATGGTCATCGCTGGCTCGACGAACCTCAAGCCGGACGACAACACCATCAGCATCGAAGTGACGAGTGAAGACGGTACGTCCGTCGCACTCGAAGACACTGACGAGTGGACCAACGACGGCCAGTGGATGGTCGAAATTGACACCACCGACTTCGAGACGGGTACGTACACCGTGGAAGCCGACGACGGCGACAACACGGACACCGTGAACGTCGAAATCGTCTCCGAGCGTGAGGACACCACGACGACGTCCTCGGGCGAAACGGAAACGACGACGACCACGGACGAACCCTCGGAAACGACGACGACCTCGGAGCCGACTGAGACCACCGAGGAGCCGACTGAGGAGACGTCCACCACGTCCTCCAACACGCCCGGCTTCGGTATCGCAGTCGCTCTCGTCGCACTCGTCGGCGCGGCCCTTCTCGCACTCCGCCGCGAGAACTAACGCCGCCGTCCCTCCTCGTCACTCCGACGAGGACGTGACGACAGCAGACGAGTAACCAACCGGATTCGTTCCGGTCTTTTTATTTTACCCGACCAACCCGAAGAGACACTTCTGACAGACGAGCGTCGCCACCGAGACTACGGTGGAGACCGACGACTGGGTCGTCCTCACGTACTTCTGGAACGGAGTCAGGACTCGGAGACTCTGGCACATTCTCGAACAGCGGACGGCGTCAGCCGCAAGCGAGTCCGGATGAGAAAGCGTCGTTCTACTCGGGAACGGGGAGACTGCTCGTGAGGAGCTGTGAGAACGCCTCGGCGAACGTCGTGTTTGCGCTCCAAATCGCAATCTCTGGTGCCGATCGGTTGCTGCGGACACTCAGGAGGAAGCTATCCGAATCGACGAGTAACAGCCGCACTGCGTGGTCGCCTTTGGACTGTTGCGGTGGGATCGACACGGCGGACACACAGTCGATCTCTCGCCACTGGTCCGAAATCTCTTGGTCGCTATCCTGAAGCAGATGTACCGAGACGTCGCGCGAACAGCACGAGCGGACTGTACTCAGGAGTTCGGCATCCGGATGACCGAGGCTCTCGGCACCGTAGATCACTCGCGTTTCGGCTTCGTCGATGAGTTGACTGGCCCGGCCGATGATCGCCGGCGTGCCCGTGATCGTCCACACGTCTTCGTTCTGTTCGGCCGCCGGTGCGGTCTGTCGTTCGAGCGTCTTGAGCCGGTCGAACGCCGTGTCACGCTTGGATGCGAATTCGCGACTGAGTTGTGATTCGACCTCGGACAGCGATATCGGTTGGAATACCTGTGGATTCGCTTGTTGGACGCTAATGAACCCTCGCGACTGCAGTTCTTTTGCCGTCGTATACACTTGTGAGCGAGGGACGTCCGACGTCTTCGCAACCTCGCGGGCCGTCCCCTCACCGAGTTCGATCAGTGCGGTAAACACCCGCGCTTCATACGTAGACAGACCGAGCTCGATGAGCGCGTCGATCGCTTCGCTGTTGTTCATGGGTGAACTACCTCTCGGAGAGTGGTAGCGGTTTGGGTATTTGTCTCCCTTGATTCCGCTCTTTCGTTGTGTGGGACTCCCACATGGACGCGGAAGGTGCCCGGCTTGTGAGACGGACCTAGTCGCACGTCATTGCAGGGGCGTTCAATCGCCCCTCGACAGAGAGGACTGCCCGAGAGGCGGCTTGAGACCGAAATAGATTAGTATCGATGGCTTCGACGATAAGAAAGGTTGGCGTCAAGCCAGCCTCTGTATGGGCAGTCATCGGATCGACCCAACTAGTCGTGTTAGTGGCCAGTTGTTTGATGGCTGTAACGCGAGTAATCTACACCGATTTGCTTACTCGCAACGACAGGCCAGTACCGCTTCATCTTGGGTCGGCGGCTCCCGATTTCGGGACCGTATCGCTCCGTATCCTCGGGTTCATCTCCGTTGGTCCTGCTCCGAATTTCAACGATGATAGTTGGGTCTGTAGATTTATCTTCGAAACGCCCACTGGCTAGTGTATTCGAACATGGACTCCAAGCACGTGGGTTGGGCGGCCGCAGTTCTACTGATACTCTCTTTTACTGCAGGAGTAACCGCCGCGGCGGAGCCATCGACGACAACTGGAGACGTGGCTATCGATGTGCCGGACACACACCAGCAGGTCGAACGGAACAATTCGACCGACCGTTCAGAGCTGAGTCTGACGCTGGTTATCGAAAACCGGACTGTCGCCGACGGTGACACGGTTACGACCGGCGACAACCCCGAACTTACGGTCCGAGCAAACAGTTCAACGGCAATCGAGCTGCTCGTCGTCCGCGTGGACGGAGACAGCCGACGAATATATACGCCGAACAGCACCGCAGTTCAGGAAACGGCGACGCTCGATGTAACCGCTGGCGAGCACGACCTGGAAGTCCTCGTAAAGGAGGGCGGGAGAACCACGACCCACAGGGCGACGATAATCGAGGATTCGATCGCCCCGGCGTTGGTGTTCACGTCGCCGTTCCGGACGGGCAACACCAGTATCTACGAAACTCCCGAGAACAACTATACGATCAACCGGTCCCGAATCAGCCTCGACGGGACGCTCTACGACCACTCGGACGTCGAGCACGTGTCAATTGAACTGCGGTATCACGGCCAAGGTATCGATGCTCCCTGGGGCTTCCGAAAACGGGTCGTGATCGATGATCCGAACACGTCGATTTCGAAACCGCTCCGGCTGGGGCCGTTCGACGACAGCGTGGGCGCTGGCCAAAACAGTCTCAAGATTACGGTGCTCGATTCGCGCGGCCACCGTCGTCAATACAATGTCAACATCTACGTCAAAGACGAGACGCCGCCGTCGATTGAGATACTCAACCAGAGCCTCGTCAAAACGCGCTCGGCGGTTCGGTTGACCATCAGGGTGACGGATGCGGTTGGCATCCGCTCGATCGGTGTTCGTCGCGGCTCGGCGGACGGATCGGGGTTGAACTACGAGGTCCAACCGAAGCCAATCGGTGCGCGGCCAATCGAACACACGTTCACGAAGACGATACCGATCACGGGAGACCGTCGAAACATCACCATCGTTGCGGACGACGCCACCGGCAACGCGACGAAACGAGAACTCGCGGTGAACGTTACGCAGCTCGTGCGACCGGCCATCGAACTCCAGCCGGACGCGATTCGGGTCAGCGACGGCCGGGTCCACGTCGAAGGTCGCGTGTACGATGGCCGCGTTACCAGCGTGTACGCCGAGACGGTCGGACCGGCCGGCGACACCGTCGATTTAGCGCAGATTTACGGTGGAGGCGTGACCAACGACGTTACCATCAACGAAACGCTCCAACTGGACGGGTACCCGGCGCGTGTTCGGGTCCGTGCGACCGATTCGACCGGGAGGGAACATATCGAGACGGTTCAGGTCGCACCACCGAACGCAACGGCCGACGAACCGAACGCGTCGACGCCGACTCCAGCCGGCTCGGTGCGTACGAACACGCCGTTACCCAGCGTCCCCTCGGAGCCCTCGTCGCAGGGGCTCATCGGCACGCTCGTTGAGGCGGTCAGAAACCTGGTGACTACAGCTGCTAAAGGCGAATCTCTCGGGGTGTGACTCCACGGGGAACGCCGAGAGCTGAACTCTCCCCCCCGTTCGATATTGGTTCACCGCCACGTTAGTTGTCGTTCGACGTGGAGTGCTAATCCGTCCATTCGTGCCAAATCCATTATACATCTTCATTTTGAATATATCTAACATATGCCCCCCGACACGGAGCCATCACGGAGCGTACTCATGCTACTGTGCCTCCTTGCGGTCGTTATATGGTCAACACCGCTTGCGACCGCAAGCATCGGTGCTGCTTCCAACGGCGACTCACCGCCGAAACCGACGGCTACAGATGTTTCGACCCATGCACTAGCTCAAGCCCAAATGTCCCCGACCACGGACGCGGAGACCGAGACTCCGAACACGACGACGCCCACCGCCACAACAACCACAGCTACGTCGACGCCGTCACCGATACCGGACACGACAGTACCGACGACGCGGACTGCCACGCACACGGCGTCATCAACACCAAACACGACAGCTGCCTCAAACCGGACTGATTCTCCGGAACTGACCGACGCACCGCAGGGGCTTACCGTTGCAGGGCTCTCGGCGCCGGAGCGGGTCCGACCCACGGACACATACACCGTGACTGCGACGGTCCGCAACCCCGCCAATGAGACGCGTTCGGAGCGAATTGAATATGTATTTGCTGGGTCGTCGGTTACAAACCGAACGGTTCGGTTGGCCGGTGGTTCGTCACGTGAGGTCCGATTTGAACTGACGGCGAGCGGACTGTTGACCGACACCGAATCACTCTCTACGGGAACGTACGTCCACGGCGCTCGAAACGCGTCGGGAGAGGGTATTCCGCGTTACCTGCGTGTGACGCCTGATGTCGATTTCGTCATTGATGCCTTTCAAGCCCCCGCGACGGCACCTAGTGACCGAGAGTTCGTCGTACTGGCGACCGTCTCGAACCCGACCGAGACAACGATCACGCGTGACGTCGCCTATCACTTCGCTGGAACGACGATCAGCGAGAAAACCATCACCATCGGGAGCGGCGAGCAACGGCAGGTCGCATTCGCAGTCACGACCGAGCAGATCGAGGCTGCTGATAGCCTTATCCAGCGAGGTCGGACCTACGACCACAGTATCGAGACCGCTGGTGGGGCTACCGTCAGCGATGCGATTCGACTGCGAAGCGAACCGAGTGCAAGCGCGGCGGCGCTCACGACACGGGACGTGCAACTCCCGAACGACCTTCGGGAAAACACCCAATACACGGTCGTGGTTACGGTCAGGAACGTCGGGACAACTGCTTTCGACGGGCAGTTCGTCTACCGTCTCAACGAGACCGCCGTTGCGACGCATAGTCGTACCATTCCGTCTGGCCAACAGCGGACTATCAGCTTCGAACTCGCCTACGCCGACATCGAGCGGGCGGCTCACCTCCTTTCGACGCGTACGTCGACACAGTCACTCACCGTGGGGAACGCGTCGTTGGCCAGCGAGGATGTTACAGTCCATGGACGCATCGCGAACACGGACAGGAACACAGAGTCTCCGACACCTCGAAAGGCGGCCAAGTTCACCAACGACTCGGCAGAAGACACCGCAGCGTCTCGTGGGACGTGTGAACGAGGATTTTTCAGTCGATGTGGTGAACTAGCTATTGATCAGATGACACTAACGCTTATCGGAACCCTCAGCTCTGTCGTCGCGATTCTCTACGAAATGCTCTCGGGGACCTAACTAATGGCGCGAGGTCTACCTGCGCTCTGGAGTTCGGTTTTCGGACTCCCACTGGTCGCCGCCGGGGCGTATCTGTCCGGATTTGTCGCGGAGCTATCGGGCGGTTCACCCCCCCAGTCATCGCCAACTAGCGGGCTCATCATCGCCGTCTTCGGGCTGTTTATCCTAGCGATGGGATGGTACGTGCATTTCGTGACAGTACCGGAAGCACCCCAGACGCGCGATGACGAGCACCTCGTTGAGACGCGGAATCCCGCACAACGAAGCGCGCTCGCGGAAGCCGCGGTCGCCGTGCCCCTCCTCGCCCTCGGGGTGTCTCTGCTGTACTTCACGCAACGCCCGCTGTACCAACCGACGATCGCGTTCGGCAGCGGCCTGTTTTTGTTCTCCAGAGGAATCTATCGCTATTGGCAGAACACACTTACCACCTACTCCTTGACGAATCAACGCGTAATCGAAGAGTATCGCTTTATCTCGTTGTTGCGAAACGAGGTGCCGCTTGAGAAGGTTCGTGGCGTCGAGGAGACCCGCTCGGCATGGGATTCACTGTTCGGGCTGGGGAATGTCAGAGTCCGATCCGGGGCAAGCGGTGGTCTCACGGTTGCCGTCGAACAAGTGTACGACCCTGACGATTTTGCCGGACAGGTCCGCCAAGAGCTCTCCTCAGGAGTCGAGAAGACAGCAGCCGGTCGGGAGCCGACGACTGAGTCATCAGACGGGAGAGCTCCGCTCTCGGCTGACGCTGGGGACAAAGAGCGGTCAGTGGGCTCTACCGAGACGGCCACGGCCGATACGACCGACGGCGAACCGGAGGAGACACCGATGGGCAAGCAGACGGATACAGACGAGGGCGCTTGATGCCCAACGGAAGAATGTGGTGGACTACGCTGAACGGTTTGGGGGAGGTGTGTTACGAGGACCGGGCAGTAGCCACGCGCTCGGCGATCGAGTCCAAGAGGACGAGCGTCGGGGGGAGTGTCGCCAGCGACGCGATGAGGGTCAGGAACACGACGCCGACGGTCAGGAAGCCGAACCCGCTGAGAATCGGGAACGGCGACAACACCAGCGCCGAAAAGCCGAACACGGTCGTCATTCCCGACACGCTGATCGCCTTTCCGACCCGAGTGGCTGCGGTCTGAACGGCATCGAGTCGACTGACGCCCGCCTGCTGCTTCTCTTGGTAGTATCGGTCCATCACGATGATGGTGTACTCCGCACCGATCCCGACAGTCATCGCCCCGAGACTCGCACCGAGTGGCGAAACCGGGATGTTCAGCAGATACATGTAGATGTTCTGCCAGCCGATGACGAACACCATCGGGATGAGCGGCGCAACAGCCTTCACCAGATTGCGATAGTACAGGAGGAGCAGGACGAACACGAACAGGACTCCCAGTCCGGTCGTCACGTTTCGTGAGTTGATCTGCTCCACGATGGAGGGCGTCGCAATCGCGGCGGTTCCCGTGATGTCCGCCGTCACTCCGGGCGGCGGACTACTGTACGCGATCGACTCGCGCGTGTTCTCAAGGAACGAGAGGGCCTGCTGGGTGGTCATATCCTGTGCGGAGTAGACCATGATGTGCGCACGCCCATCGTTGTAATACTGGAGTTTCTGTCTCTCGGGGATGGTTTCGAGCACGCGCTTGACGCCACTCTCGGTTTGGGGGATTTGGCCCCCGTTGTGCTGTTTAATCAGCGTCGCTGGCGAATCGACGCCTTGTACCAGCGGGGCCTGTGTTGCGATGTGCTCGAAGTCAAGCATCCACTGCAATGTTGTCGGGTGTTTGAGATTCGTACCGGTCACGAGCACGTCGTAACTCGTGCTCGAACCGCCCCCGGCGACAGAGCGGAACTGTTGGAGGTCGGTGTACGCGGGGAGGTCCTGCGGGATGAACCCTTCCGTATCCGCGAGCGTGTCGAGTGACCCGCCGGCCTGAAAGCCCACGAGAGCGATCAGCAGCGCGATGCTGAGGACGAGCACTGGATGACTCGCGAGCGTCCGCGCCGAACGGCCGAGCAGTTCTCCAACGAGGCCGACGCGATCTGAGTCGCCTTGGGACTGCGTCGCCGTGGCCGTCGTCGGAGCGTCGTCTTCGGTCGGCGTTTCGTCCGTTGAGTCCCCCCGCCGGCGAACCCAGAGGGTGAGAAGCGGGAGGAGAACGAGGATCCCCGCGACGAAGGTGAGAAGCACGCCGAAGATCGAGGTCTGGGCGAACCAGATAATCGACGGCGACGACGTCGACACCCACGTCGCTCCGAACCCTAGGGCGGCGGCGAGCATAGCGACGAAGACCGGTGGGCCGATCCCACCGAGCGCTTGCGGAAGCGCTTCGCGCGGCGGATGGTTTTCGAGTTCTTCCTCGTACCGCTCGTGGAACTGCACGGAGTAGTCGATGCCCAGCCCGATCAAGATGGGGAAGACCGCGCTGGTCATTGTCGAGTTGGGGACTCCAGCGTATCCGATCGCTCCGAACGTGTAGATGACGCCGACGAAGACGGCGACAATCGGGAGGAGACGAAGGCGGACGCCGCGGAACAGGAAGAACAGCGCCACGACCATGAGCCCGATCGCGAGGCCGAGTAACTGCTGTGTGCTCTGCTGGATGAGCGTCGAAAGCTGTGCAGAGAACGCGGCACTGCCGGTGACGGTTACCGTCGTCCCGGCGGGGAACTCCGCCCAGTCAGTCGCTTCTACGGCCTGCGTGTAGATGGGGCGTTCGTCCTGTTGAGAGAGCCCCGTATCGAAGACGATCTGGACGACCGTGTAGTCCGGTGATCCGATAACGCTCCGAATTTTCGCCTCCGAATCGGGGATTCGGCCGTACTCTTGGCGGACCTGATCTGCCGGACTCGTTACGGTCTGGACGTTCGCCTTCGTCGACATCTGCCGGTCGACGCGGTCGATCGCGTGGAGTGTCTGCGGTTCCGAAATATCCCCCCGTACGAGAACGGCAATGCTGCCTCGATCAAACGATTCCGTAAACGCGTCGAACGTTGGGTTGTCCGCAACGAATGCAGCGTCGCCAGTAACGCTCGTGATCTGCGCAGCACCGCCGAACGCGGTGAATATCAGCAGGACTGCGAGGAGCAGCACTGCGACTGGTCGCTGTTGGACCTGTCTTCCGACCGTGCTGAATACCTCGCGTAGCTTATCCATGGTTACTCCTTGTCCCGTCCATAATCCGTCATCGACGGCGGTAGACGACGGCTATCGCTCCGACCCCGAGGAGTGCGAGAACACCGATGACCGACATCGGAATCGGGAGTCCACCGCTCGACGGGGACAGGGCAATGCCGACCGGCAGGCCGTCAGTGTATTTCGTGTCGCCGTCGGCCTCGTCGTACCGGACCTCGACCGAGGCGTCGTAGGCTTTGACGGTCGCTTCTGAGCCGGCGCTGACGGTGAACGTCGCCGTTTTGGTCTCACCCGGCTGCATCTCGCCGAGATACGCACCGTCGTCGGACGTCGAAATCGGGTCGCTCACGAAGAGCTTGGCGTTCGCCGCCGAGATCGGCTCTTCACCGTTGTACTGCACCTCGACATCCACTGTCTCGGTTGTCCCCGGCGAGACGGCCGTACTGACGTTCACGACCGTGAACGGGTCCTGTTCCGCCCCGATCGAGATCGACTTGCGAATCGGCGACGACGTCGTTCTCACGTCGCCGTCTTGGTTCTCGTATTCGACGATGAACGGGAACGTGTTCGTCCCCGGCTCGGCGCTCGCCGGAATCGAGACGGTAAAGGAGACCGGCTGGGACTCGCCCGGTCCGAGGTCACCGATTGCGGACTCGCCGTTCGTCGGCGTCACAACGGCCGTGTCACCGATACGGACGGCGACGTTGCTCACGGAGCCGCTGCCCGTGTTCACGACCTGCGCGTTGATCTTCGCCTCTCCCTCGTCGACTCTGAAGCGTTTCGTCTCGATGTCTCTGATCTCGAACGTTCGCTCGGGGTTGACCGTGACTCCGGTCGTCAGCGTATCCGAGGTCTCGGTGACTCCGTTTTGGTTCTCGTACGACACGGCGAGGTTGACGGGGTACGACCCGGCTTGGGTCTCGGCCGCCGCACCGACTTGGACAGCGAGGTTCGCCCGTTCACCCGGCTGGAGCGACGGAACGTACAGGCTCGTCGACGACTGCGGGTTCTGCATCGTTCCGAAGAAAATCGTCGGCGACTGCGTCGTGAGTTGGACCGACGACGACGTGGCGGTTCGCGTCCCCGTGTTTTCGAGGGTGAACGAGAGCTTGCCGGTGTCCCCGGCGAACACCGCGTTGTTGTCGTCGTTCACGACCTCGAACTGCGGGCGGTCTTCGACTTCGACCGTCACCGACTTCTCTCTCGTGACTGTCCGCCACTCGTATTCCGGGCCATCGACGCCGCCGTACGTGACCATCCGGACGTACTTGTACTGTACTTCGACGGGAATCTCGTAGGTTCCCGGCTCGGCGGCACCGATCTCGATGTTGAAATCGAAGCGGCCGGTTCCCGAGTCCGGGATTGCGCCCGCCGTCACGGTCCCCGTTTTCACGTCGATCGGCGCGTCGATCTGCTCTTCGAGAACCTTCATCTGGACGCTCTGCGCAGTCTGGACCTCCTGTTCGTACTGCGCCGGTCCGCCCTGTTCGAGCCGTCCGTTGTTACTCGCGACGATCGACAGCGTGGCGGATTCGCTTGACCTGTACGTGTTGTCCGACACGCTTAGCGAGAGTTCCGGGTTGCCGTACACCGAACTGTCGGCCGACACCGGGACCGCCGCGATTGACGTTACTACTAGCACACAAAGGAGTATCGCTGATTTGTTCCGTACCATCGTAGTGACCTTTTAACTGTTTAACTGCCTATTCGTCGGTCGAGTAACCGAGTCTTCGCTGTCTCCGACGTTCGATTTCACATCTGAGAGGTGATTCATTGAGGCGTAAAACTCTATCGAACGGTCGTTCTATAAGATTTATTTTGTATATCGCTAGATACTAATAGGCGCAGTATCGGTATCGACTCCGAGCCGGCGACGTGTAACTCAGCGAAGGCGAAAGCTAAATCCCTGTCGTGACCTATCGGAGTGTAAGACAAACGTGGTGACTAACAAGCTGACTCCGTGGGCCGTGGCGCTCGTCGTCGTCTGTACGCTTCTCACACCCATGTCAAGCGTATCGGCCGTGGCGGCACCGTCCGGAGTCACGTTCGTCGAGTCACCGATCCAGTCGGACACGACGTGGACCGAAGACGGCGGCCCCTATCGACTCATTCGGGACGTCGCTGTCGAGTCCGGCGCGACGCTCACCATCCGGCCCGGAACGGAGGTCCAACTCGCAGAGGGCGTCTCGCTGACGGTCCGGGGGTCGTTGCACGCGACCGGGACTGGAACACGGCCGGTCCTTATCACGCAGAGTGCGAGTTCCGGGGATCTCAGATGGGAGACGATTCGATACAACGGCTCGGAGTCCTCGACGCTCTCCTTACGCAATACGACGTTACAGGGCGGTCGAAGCGGGATCACGACCACGAGCGGCGAGGGGTCAGTCACCGTCACCGATTCGCGGCTGCAAAACTTCGCCGATGCCGGGCTCTCCGCTAACGGCACGACGACGCCCCCGGTGACGATAACGCGGTCGACGTTCTCCGAGATCGGCGGCCACGCCATCCGCGCGAGCCCGTCGATCGGGGCCGTCGAGGAGATCGAACTCGACTCGACGGACCGACGCCGGAACCGGACCGCACGGCACACGCTCACACTCGCCCCCGGCGTCGGCGTCTCGATGGAGACGATTCGACTCCGGTATCCGAGCGCACGGTCGGTGAGAAACGTCGGGGCCGAGTCGCTCGGTCGCATCGGCCTCGACACCGACAGCGATGGGGAAATCGACCAGTCGTTCGACGACGCCGTCTCGGACGTGTCGGTCAGCGGGCGTCACGTGGAGATTTCGCTCTCGAAATCGGAGTATATTTCGAGTCGAGACCGACTCGTCGTCGAGTTCGACGGGGTCGTGAACCCGCGGACGCGGGGGGTGTACCCGGTCGGGGTCAGTCTGCTCGACCGCCGGGTCCCGCAGCTATCGGACGGGGTCCACGCGATGTACGTCGTCGGAGCGGAGACGACGCCGTTCGCGTACGCGCCGCCGACCGACCTCACGCGCGTCCGCGGGATCACCGTCCACGACTCCGAGTTCGATGCGATCGACGGCGCGGGGCTGTTCGCCGACGCGGATATCGTCACCGGCATCCGGGTCAGCGACAGTCGGTTCGCCGACGTGCGGGGAGACGGTGTGGCGATACGGGCCGCCCAGAGCGAAGGCAGCTTCCGCGGCAATCGGTTGCACGCAGGCGACGCGGGCATCCACATCGAGACGCGGGCACAGACGACGCTGGTCGCGACCGACAACCGGATTTCGCGGTCGACGACGGGGATTCGCGTTCGGCAGTCAGAACGGCGAGACCGTGGAGTCACGCGAGTGACGCTCCGCGGGAACGAGTTGGTCGACAACGACCGCAACGGGCTCGAAATCCAGTCCGAAACGAGCGAGGGCGAACTGTGGCTCACGGACAACGTGATCAGCGAAAACGGCCAACACGGGGTCGCGCTCTCCAATTGGGCTATCAAGAGCGGTCGAGTGAGTGATAACCGCGTCCTCAACAACAGTCGCGCCGGAATCGCGATCAACAGCCACGTGGTTCGAAACGTCACGCTGTCACGGAATCGGATCGCTGAGAACGGCGGCGACGGGGTCGACTTATCCGTGCACGCGTTAGCCCGTGACCTCGTCGCGACCGACAACACGATCGCCGATAACCGCGGCCACGCACTGGCGGTGCGGTCGGACCTCCTTGTCCACCGGGTCACCGTCGCTGGGAACCGCCTCGCTAACAACGGTGGTGCCGGGGTCCTCGTCTCCAGTCCCCTAACTCACAGCGGGACACTCAACGTGTCGGACAACGTCATCGCTGCGAACGGCTACGGACTCGTGGCTCGCGGCACGCTGAACGCGACGGTTCGGAACAACGATATCGTGTTCAACACGAACTCGCACGTCCGGCCACCGCCGGTCGCCGGTGTCGACCCCGGTACCGGCATCTACATCGCCGAGGGGTCCCGCGGTGCGATTCTCGACCAGAGCGACGTCGACGCTCCGTTCGCGGAGCTCGTTGCGAACCCGCAACTGCGACAACAGATAGAAATCGCAACGCTCTGGGACGATACGGTCGCCGTCCTTCGCACCGACGGCGTGAGTCACACCCGGTCGACGGCCGAGGGTGCGGTCGATATCCGCCGCGTCGACGACACGCTGCCGACAGGCGTCGAACTCTCGTACGGCGGGGCGGACGCCGACAGCTACCGAATCGCTAACAACGACATCTACGGCCACGACACCGGGATGGAGATTAACATCTCCCGGCTCGTCACGACGAACGCGACGGCGCGTATCGTCACCGATTCGATACGGACCGTCAACGCGGAGTCGAACTACTGGGGGGCCGCCAGCGGGCCGTATCACTCTTCTATCCTCCCGGAAGGCGACGGCGACGAAATCACGATAACCAACGGCTGGGTCGACTTCATCCCGGTCGCGGACGCCCCGATGGGTCAGCGTTACCGACGGCCGACCCCGCGGCTCAGTGCGCCGTCGACGGCGGCCCCGGGGAGTCGAATCCAGCTCTCGGGGGCCGAAAGCACCGTGGAGACCGGGTCGGTCTCGGAGTACCATTTCGTCGTTAACGGGACGGGCTACACGACACGGGAGCGCGCCGGACTCGGCGTCCGCATGCCGAACGAGACGCTAACGGTCACACTCGCCGTCGAAGACGACCTCGGAATCGACAGCAACGAGTCCGCGACGGCGTGGATTCGCCCGGGACCCGCGGCCGCCTCGGAGTCGGCGAGTTCCACCGAGACCGCCGCGGCCCTGCCCGAGCGTGAGCCGGGGGCAACCTCCGGGACCGGACTGCTCTCCGCGTGGGGCATCCTCGGCGGTGGCTGTTTCTTTGCCGCGCTCTTCTTCGGCGGGTATGGAATGGTCCGGACGGTTCGAAGCCAGCCCGTTCCGATGCGCGGGTTGTTCGTCCAGCTACTCGCCGGGCTCGGGATTCTGGTCTGGCTCGTCGCCGGCGTCGTCGGGTCGAACCGGCTCATGCTCGTCGCCGGCGTCGCCGGGATACTCTGGGCCGGACTCACCGCCACCGCGTATCTCGTCGCGACTCGGACCTGATATCTCGTCGGGGACATCCGTTCGGTCTTCTGTCTTTTCGCCTAGGCGTCGACGGCGTGTTGAGACCGCCGCACGGGTGTCAGAACCGTCGACTGCGGCGGCATGTCTAGAGGATTTGGGTCTAAGTAGTGAAAAGACTCATTTATTCTTGGCTCACTGATTTGTTCTGTAGAAATGGAGCGACGCAACCAGATGGTCCCACTGATCGATCGGCCCTCCAAGAGACAGACACCGGTGACGCGGTCGGTTCGGCTCCGAGGACGAACCGACAGCGGTCGCCAAACGAGCGCGGCGTCCGGGTCGGGCGTATGACGGGCGGACGCGGCGTTCGGCCCGCTATCGCGGCGACAGTCACGCTGTTGGCCGTCACGAGCGTACTCGTCGGGGGGATTTCGGCGGTGAGCGCACAGTCGGGGCAAATCGTAGTTAACTCGACGACCGTCGAGCCGGATGATCCATACGTCGGTGAGTCAGTCACGGTCAGAGCGACCGTTTCGAACTTCGAGAGTAGTTCCGGCGGCGTGGACCTCAAAGAGGTCACCCTCCGGTCGGGTGGTCGCATCGTCGCCGAAGCGAACAACCTCGGAACGCTCGGCCCGGGTGGGTCAGTCGACGTGCCGCTGTCAACCACGTTCACGAGCACAGGGCAAAAACAGCTCAGCGTCCACGTCTCCGGCCGCCACGAAAACGGGAACGTCGTTAACGTAGAGTACCCGGTCATCGTGACGGTCGAAGAACGAGACGTTCGGGCCGGTCTCTCGGTGGGTGACCAGACGAACGATACCATCGAAGTGGAGCTGACAAATTACGGAAATACGGACCTCTCGGAGGTCGAAATCGTCGCGTCGGTGAACGACTCCGAGGTCGCCCGGAAATACACCGCGGACCTCGACCCGGACACGAACCGCTCTGTCGTGTTTGACACCGCAGACCTGAGCGACCAAGTCGTGCAGTTCACCGCGACGTACGTCGTTGACGGAGAGACGTACACGAGCTCGCTGTCGGAGGAGATAGACGACGAGTCGGTTCCCGGCGAGATCCAACTGACGAGCATCGAGACGACGCGAAGCGCCGGAACCGTCACGATACAGGGCGACGCCGCGAACGTCGGGAACACGGACGCGAGCTCGGTCTTACTGACCGTCAAGGAGACGGCAAACGTGTCCCACGGCTCGCCGTCCGGCGGCTATTTCGTCGGGCGCGTAGAGGCCAGCGAGTTCGCCACGTTCGACGTGACCGCACAGCTCAGCGGCGAGCCGACGTCCGTCCCCATCGAGGTGTCCTACATCGTCGACGGCGACCGCGTGACGACGACACAGCAGGTGCCACTCGATGCGAGCGGCACCGCGCCTGTCGCCGGCGGTCCCCAGTCCGATCAGGGCCCGGGTTCGAACGAGTCGTCGTCAGGTGGGTCCCAGCTTCCGCTGCCCATCATCGGGGGCGTTCTGGTGGTCGTCGTAGTCGGTGGGGTTGGCATCTATCGCTGGCGCCAGCACTAGCATGAGTGTCATTGAACTCACTGACGTCGTGAAACGCTACCAGAACGGCGAGGAGGTCATCGCCGCGCTCGACCACGTCGACTTTCACGCCGAACGCGGTGAGATGGTGACGATCATCGGCCCGTCTGGGTCTGGCAAAAGTACCATGCTGAACATGATCGGGTTACTCGACACGCCGACAGAGGGGACGGTCCATCTCGACGGTCGCAACGTGACCGACTTCTCCGAGGACGAACTGACCGAAGAGCGGCGGTCCGGAATCGGGTTCGTGTTTCAGGACTTCCACCTGTTGCCGATGCTGACCGCGACCGAAAACGTCGAGCTCCCCTCGATGTGGGACACCTCGGTCGACCGGCACGACCGCGCCCAAGACCTCCTCCAGCGGGTGGGTCTCGGTGACCGACTCGGCCACAGACCAGACCAGCTGTCGGGGGGACAGCGACAGCGCGTCGCCATCGCGCGGGCGCTGATCAACGAGCCGGACATCCTCCTCGCCGACGAGCCGACGGGGAACCTCGACCAGGACACCGGAGAGACGATTCTGAGCGAGCTGACTCGGTTAAAAGAGGACGAAAACGTCGCGATTGTCGCGGTCACGCACGACGAACAGATGCTGGAGTACACCGACAGCTCCGTTCGGCTCGTCGATGGCGTGGTCAAAGAGGTCGTCGAGAGATGAGCGTCGTCGACCTTCTCTGGCGTTTCCCCAGCGTCCAGATGGCGTGGCGGAACCTCGGCCGGAACAAACTGCGGACGGTGTTGGCCGCCCTCGGTATCATCATCGGCGTGGTCTCCATCTGCTCGCTCGGGATGGCGACAGCCGCGATTCAGCAACAGGCGACGTCGCAACTCGGGAGCATCGGCAACGAGGTGTCGATAACGTCCGGTCAGGACAGCGACACGGACGGGGTGACCGACGACCAGGTCGATACGATGCGGAATCTGGTGACCGACGCGGAGGTGGTCCCCCAGAAGACGAACTCGACGTCGGTCTCGTCGCGAAATGGACGGGAGGTGCGGGTGAGCGTCACCGGGGTGACGAACGCGGCCGCGCTGTACAACCTCACCTCGGGCGAAGCGCCCTCCCGGCTGTTGAGCGGCGCACTGCTCAGCAACAGCACCGCGACCACCCTCGGGATTGAGGAGGGTGACCCCGTCGAATACGACGGCCAACTGTACCGCGTGCAGGGCTTAATCGAGGAAGAAAACGCGTTCGGCTTCGGCGGCGGCGAACTCGTGTTGCCCGAGTCCGCCCTCTCCGAGCAGAACCACTACGACGTCGTGACGATTGTCGCCGCGGATAGCTCGACCGCGACCGAGATCGGCGGGGAGTTAGACCAGTACTTCAACACCGAGGACGAAGAGGAACTCAGCATCAACACGTTCGGCAACGCAGGCCAAGTCGGCGGGTTCTTGGAGACGCTTTCGCTCGCCTTGCTGGCGATCGGCGGCATCTCGCTCGTCGTCGCGAGCGTCGCCATCCTCAACGTGATGTTGATGAGCACGGTCGAACGCCGCGGCGAAATCGGCGTCCTCCGTGCGGTCGGGATTCGGCGTTCCGAAGTGCTTCGGATGATTCTGACGGAGGCCGCCCTGATGGGCGCACTCGGTGGGCTCATCGGCGTGATACTCTCGCTCGCGGCGGGGCTCGCCATCTTCCAGATGATTACAGGAGACCCGCTTGGGGCGTTGCAGTGGAGCGGTGCCCAGTATCTGGTGTACGGGTTCGGCTTCGCCGTCGTCGCGAGCATCCTCAGCGGGGTCTACCCCGCGTGGAAAGCGGCGAACGACCGGCCGGTCGACGCGTTGCGAGGCTGACCCGCCTGCCGCGAGTCGCCGCCCGCGGCCTCACCCGTGGGTGGAGTGCTCCCCCGTCTCAGACGACGTGCTCCGTCTGTGTAGCCGCGTAAGACGGCGGAACACCGAGAGCGCAAGCAAGTAACAGAGAACGAGCCCGGCGACGAACGGCCCGGAAACGACCCAGAACACGACCACGCCGCCCGCCTTGAGGAGTCGGACTAACAGCGACGCCGTTCGGGGACCCAAGTACCCCGCGAGCGTGGTTTTATTGGCGCGTGTGTCGCCGGTGATATCCTGGATATTGCGGGACTCGACCCCGGCGGCGGTGATCAGAAACCACCCGAAGAAGACCGCCACCCCTTCGAGTGAATACTGCTGGTGTGTCGCTGCGACGACCGAAAAGACGGCGACGAACGCCCAAGTGAACCCGACGCCGATGGAATCGAGAGTCGGGTAGCGCTTCAGCCAGCCGTAGCTTCCGAGCACGACGAGGGGAATCTGAGCAAATAGTAAATCGCTGACGTTCGCGGTCGCCGTCTGAAACACCAGCAGACAGACCACTAGCTCGTAGCCGAGTAGCGCGAGTAGTTCCGTTGCGAGTAGCTCCGTCTGGTACCGCCGCACGAGCCTCGTCCGGTGCGGTTGGTTTATCTCGTCTTCGGCCGTCCCCCCTCGTCGGTCTTCGACGTATATGAAATAAAATAGGAGCGGTGCGAGCAGGAGCCCGCCTCCGATCGAGCGGGGATCGACTCCCATCGCGACTCCCGAAATCGCAACCATCGCGGCCGATAGCAGACACAACCAGATGTTCAATTGAAAAAACAGGAATCGAGCGTCTGCCACCCTCATCTCAGCGCGTTCCCCCCCGAGAGCCACCGTTGCGGCAGACCTGTAGTCCGAGCCATTGAAACCAGTCCGTACTGTTCATTTCTCAAAACTATCTCGCCGCTCGTACTATACTTGTTTGGTCACCGCCCCACGACTGAAGTCGTGGGCTCGGCCGTGCGGTCGTTTCCCCTCCGAACGGTCCCAAGCGGTGTCATCGCCGCCGCTCGACTGCCGCGTTCGCCGCAGTCGAACCACCGTCTGAACTGCGGTTCGAACCGAACCGGTGCCCGCACCGAGACCAACTCTGCGAGCGTTTTCGCGAACCCAGCCGCCTCTCTTTCCGCTTTTCGTACTGACGGAACTAGACAACGCCGTCCACGGGGAATTGTGCAATATATTACAGATGCCCCAAAAGAATAATTAGATCGATAATACAGGTATAGAATACGTGCTTGACCGATGGCTCACTCCCGAGATTTCTATCGCTCTGATGTACCTTGGGGTGATCCCATCGGTCGTGAACTGTCAGCTTCTCTGGCAGGAACGTGACAAACCGGGTGTCATCTGGTTCATCCTTTCGATGGCCACCGGGGGTCTGTGGTCGTTACTGTTCGCAACGTTTACGCTCATTCCGGACCCGCAGCTCACGCTCGCGGTTGCGAATTTCTTCTGGGTAATGATTCCCACCGCCGCAGTGACGCTTTTCTTACTCGCCTACGAGTTCGTTTTCAAACAAACGGCCTCCAGAACCGCCGTTTATGCGTTGTTCACCCCAATCGCGCTCTTATTTATCCTCTCTTGGTTCAATCCGTACGAACTGGTGTTCACGAGTGCGTACTACGTGACCGCGGACGGAATCTTACACTTTCCAATTTTCGACGGCCCCCTGAAGGTTCTCGTGACGAAGATATACGGTTACCTTCTCGTGTTTCTGGCCGCGGGCATGTTCGTCGGAGAGCTGCTTCGGACGAACGGCATGCAGCGTCGACAGACAGTCTATCTCTTGGTCGTGTTCTCGATGCTCGTCGGCTCAACGCTCGTTAAGGTCGCGGGGCTCGTCCCGATCTATTTCGACCCTACGTCCGTCCTGTACTCGTGTTCCGGACTCTTCTTTGCGTATTCGATTCGGGAACACGGGTTACTGAAATTCGTACCCGTCGCTCGCGAGCAGACGTTCGAAGAGATTACCGACCCCATCTTCGTGGTCAACGCCGCCGGCTACATCGTCGATGCGAATCAAGCCGGGGTCCGACTGTCAGAACAGAGTCTCGTCGGAACCAACATCGAGGAATTCATCTGTGGCTCCACGGTGTCTGCGGACGCGCAAGGCTCCGGCGTCGTCAAATTAGAGATACCCGGCGGAACGCGGACGTTCTCGATTGAAACATCGGAGATCATCTACGGTCGGGGAGTGACCGGGGAAATCGTCGTGTTGAGCGACATCACGGCCCTCAAGGAGCGCGAAGAGGAATTAGACCTCCTCAAGCAGGTTCTTTCGCGTATCTTCCGACATAACATTCGAAACGACCTCAACGTGATTGCGGGGTTCGCGGCCATCATTCGAGACTCGACGAGTGGTGAGACCGCCCAGTCGGCAGATCGCATCCATACGCGCGCCATGAAAGTCGTCGAACAGGCGGCGAAAGCGAGGAAGATAGAAACGGTGCTGTCGTATACCGAGACGGATCAACGCCCGCTCGACGAGTATCTATCCAAGGTCAAACAAAGCGTCTCGGCCGAGTGGCTGACGCACGTCTCGTTTGACGTCGATGACGTCGTCGTTGACGCGCATCCTCGGTTCGATCTCGCACTCGCTGAGCTAATCGAGAACGCCGTCTCTCACCACGCCGGCGACGACCCGATCACCGTGCGCGTCACGACGGACCTCTCTCCGACAGCGGCGACGATCATCGTCGAGGATAACGGTCCGGGTTTACCACCGTCTGAATTCGCCGTGTTAGAGGCCGGGGAAGAAACGGATCTGGAGCACGGCTCCGGAATCGGCCTGTGGTTAGTGTACTGGATCGTCTCCCGTTCGAACGGGACGCTTAGTGTCCGGGCGACCGAGTCCGGCACGCAAGTCCGAATCCGACTGAACCGAGCGGATCCGGCCGCTGACGGCGGAGACTCGCCCGCGACTGACGACGGTCGCAGATGACGATATCTCCGACCGGCACGTCGGAACTGACAGCAGAAGAGAGTCGCGTACCGTGCGTACGGTCGCCAGACACAACCTGCGTCACACAGGCTACGCTCCGGTACGACACTCTCACGCCGTATCGGTTCGATTCGGCGGCCCCACTGGGGTTCCGCAGTCAGACAAGGACGCACTACGATATTATTCCTGTTGGTGTGACAGAACACCGCATGCTTCTCCGACGACGGGCGCGGGCACCGAGACCCACAGTCCGTTCGAGACGCATCGGCCGTGGCGCAGCGTATATTGTATATTTTATACTTTTCTTAGGACAACTACGATTCAACACACATTCTAAATATACGGACTGTATATTCCCGACATGACCACGTAGACACGAAACGTATCGATAACATACTGTTTTATCTCATTCATTCAACTAATCTCGAATTACAAGGTTAAAACAATAACAATGTCTTTGAATATAACAGATTTCATCTGCAAGTAATAGTACGATAACTTACCAACTCGCCTTATAGTAAATTTGTTGCTACTATAGATGTGGACGATATATCCACGATCTCACCCGTTGCGGTACGCGATATGTGATGGGTCCTCGTTCAGACCGGTTCCGAAACCAGCGCGGTTCTGGTCGGTGACCGAGGGTACGAGCCGTGTGAGAGCACCGCTCGACGTCGCGCGTCGCGCCGTGGTCGGCCGTTCGTGGAACGACGCCCCGCGAGCCAACTCGTTACAGATTCAGAACCGTCATCGGTACCTCTCCCTTTGAGGCGAAGTGCATCTGCTTGCTACTATAGTAATCGTTAGAACTTTTTACTCAAAATCTCTTGCAAGAGATAATGAACCATCTTGACGAGATTTCCGTCGAGGAATTGCAAGACGCTCTCGACAACGTGGACGGAAAGAAGCCGACACAACGGCTCTTAGCAGCTATCGCGTACAAGAACGGTGT